>JANOOP010000023.1:0-4223 GCA_031421415.1 Candidatus Eiseniibacteriota bacterium | reverse complement strand
GTGGGCATTCACGGTGTTCGGCTCGCCGTGCGTGGCCCAGCGGGTGTGCGCGATGCCGAGCGTCCCGAGCGGGCGCGAGGACGCGATCTTCTTCTCGAGTTCGCTGATCTTCCCGGCCGCCTTCTCGATCTTCAGGCCGCTGCCGTTCAGGATGGCGACGCCCGCCGAGTCGTAGCCGCGGTACTCGAGGCGGCGCAGCCCCTCCAGAAGAATCGGGAGCGACTGCTGCTCCCCCACGTAGCCGACGATGCCGCACATGCTGGTGCCTCCTCTAGGCCGAGATGCCCGCGGACTGCGAGCGCGTCGCCGCATCAACGGCGAGCGCCGCGAGTGCCTCCGCACGGGTCTCCGTCGGCGCCTCGGCGATGATGCGGACGATCGGTTCCGTCCCCGAGGCGCGGACCTGTACCCATTGATCTTTCCAGATGAACTTCTCTCCGTCCAGTCGGTTCCGCGTCCCGTCCGGAAACGCCTCCTGGAGCGCCGAGCCGAGCGACTCCGGCGCCGTGATCCTCAGATCGAGTTTCCGCTTCACCATGACCAGCGGCGGGAGCTCGACCACCCGCTCGGAAAGGGGCCTCGCGTCGAGCGAGAGCCAGTCGAGCGCGATCGCCGCGGCCAGGAGCCCGTCGCGGGTCGCGTGGAGTTCGGGATAGATGACGCCGCCGTTCCCCTCGCCGCCGATCACGCCGCCGCGCGCCAGCAGAAGCTCCGCCACGTGCGCCTCGCCGACGCGCGAGCGCTCCACCGTGGCGCCGTAGCGCTGGGCGATGAACTCCACGCCCATCGACGTCGACACGTTCACCACCACCGGGCCGACGCGGCGCCGCAGCGCCCAGTCGACGGCGATCTGAAGCGTCCGCTCTTCGCCGATCGGTTCCCCGCGCTCGTCCACGATCGCCAGGCGATCGGCGTCGGGATCGTTCGCGAAGCCGATCGCCGCGCCGGAACGGCGAACCGCCGCCCCCAAGTCCTTCAGGTTTTCGGGAAGCGGTTCGGGAACGCGCGGGAAGTTGCCGTCGGGCACGCAATGGATCCGCTCCAGCGTGCAGCCGAGCTCCTGGAGCAGCGCGGGCGTTGCCTCCGATCCGGCGCCGTTCACGCAGTCGATCGCGACGCGGAAGGCGCGCGACCGAATGCGCGGGAGGTCGAGGCCGGGGAGCGCGAGGATCGCCTCGCGATGCCGCCGGATGGCGTCGTCGTCGTCGCGCGCGCCTCCGACGTGCTCGTGCGTGACCCACGCCGGCATCCCCTCGCGGGCGCGCCGGGCGACTTCCTCGGATTGGGCCGGCGCCAGAAAGGTGCCGCCCGGTCCGAAGAGCTTGAGCGCGTTCCAGGGGGCGGGATTGTGGCTCGCGGTGATGGCGAGTCCCCCTGCCGCGCCGTGGTGGCGGATGGCGTAGAGAATCGTGGGGGTCGGGGCGATGCCGACGTCGATCACCTCGCGGCCGATCGCCATGAGGGCGGCCTGCGCGGCCCGCGAGACCCAGGCGCCGCTGGGGCGCGAATCGCGTCCCACCACGACCGGACCGGGACCGAGGCTGGCGCCGTGGGCGCCCGCCACCCGGAGGATGACGTCGGGGGTCAGCCGCTCGCCGACGATGCCGCGAACGCCCGATGCGCTGATCATCAGCCCGTCGAGGGGGTCGATTCGTTTCGCCATTGGGATTCTTTCGGAGGGTGTCACCGGCCGCTGGAACATGGAGCTGGTGAGCGGAATCGAACCGCTGACCTACGCATTACGAGTGCGTTGCTCTACCAGCTGAGCTACACCAGCTCGCCATGCGGCCCCCGCGCCGTCGCGCGGGGCGGGATCTGAAAGTGGTGCGACCCCGCAGAATCGAACTGCGGACACCCGCATTTTCAGTGCGGTGCTCTACCAACTGAGCTAGGGTCGCGACAGCAGACGAAGGTACCATGCGGCCTTCACTCGGTCAACCGTCAGGCGCTTTGCTGTCAGGCGCTTCGCCGCCTCCGCTCCGTCCGCCCCGCGCGGCGATCCGGGCGGGCCCGGCGGTCGGTGTTCTCGCGAAGCGGCAGGTAGACCGTGACGATGCTGCTCCAGTCCCCCTCGCTCCGGGCGCGAATCTCCCCTCCATGCTCCCGCACCACCTGGTAGGCGACCGCCAAGCCGACCCCCGCCCCGTAGCGGCGCGTCGCGGAGAACGGAACGAAGAGCCGGTCGAGCGACTCCCCCGGCACCTTGGGGCCGTCGTGGGCGACCTCGGCCTGCACCATGCCTCCCCCGGTCCTCGTCTCGACCCGGACGCGGCCACCCGCCGGCACCGACGTCAACGCGTAGTGGAGCACGTTGGCGACGACCTGGCGGATCTTGTCCTCGTCGAGCAGAAGACTCGGGAGATCGGGCGCCAGCCGCTTCAGGAGCCGCACGCGCCGGCGCACCAGCTCGTCCGATTGCTGCTCGAGCGCTTCCTGGACCAGGACGTTCATGCTCTGGAGCTTGAGCCGCGGCTTCGTCATCTGCGCCAGCGAGAGCTGCTCGCCCAGAACGCGCTCCAACCGGTCGGTCTCCCGGAGAATGATGTCGAGGTACTCCCGCTTCTCGCTTCCATCCTCGGTGTCGCGCGCCAGGCGCTTCGCCAGGCCGGCGATCGCGGCGATCGGATTGCGGATTTCCTGCGCGACGTGCATGCCGCGTTCGCCGACCGCGATCATCTTGTCGGCGTGCTTCAATTGCGACTCTACGTCGCGGAGGCGCCGCTCGGTCTCCTGCGTCCGCTCCATCTGTCGCGCGCGCGCCAGCGCCGAGGAAACGACCTGCGCCACGATTCCCGCGGCCTCGGCGGTCTCGGCGTCGAAGCCCGCCGTGACGCCGTGGCTGCTCCGACGGCGGACCGCCAGCGCGATTCCCCACGTCTGGTCGTCGAGCCGATACGGAACCGCGATCGCCGCGCCCCACTCCTCCGGGAGCCCGCTCGCGAAGCGCGGATCGTCCAACACGTCGGCCACGCGCGCCGGCCCCGCATCGGCGTCGAACCAGCGCCGGAGCGTCTCGCCGGTTTCTCCCATCGGAGCGTCGGCGGCGGCCGCGTCGCCGAGGGTCGGACCGGTGACGAGGGAGCCGTCGACCGCGCGCACCCACGAGACGACGAGCGGCGCGCCGGTCGCCGATTCCAGCGCGTGCACGGCCGCCTCCGCGACGGCGTCAGAGTCGGAGGCGCCTCGCGTCGCGGTCAGAAAGCTCTCGAGTGCGCGGAGCGTGTCGGAGCGCCGCCGGGCCGCCGTCTCCAGCATCCCGCCCTCGAGGGCGAGACCCGCCTCGGCGGTGGCGCAGGAAAGGAGTTCCATCTGGTCGGACGTGAAGCTTCCGATTCCCGACGACGCGGCGAGGACCAGCACGCCCCGGACCCGCTCGCGCCCGAAGACCGGCAGGATCGCCGCGGGTCCGTCGGGCAGGTGCTCCACGAGCTTCGTTGGCAGGCGAAGTTCCCGCGAGGGCTTCGCCACGACGGCGGCGCGACCGTCGTAGACGGCGTCGGCCAGGAGGTCGCGATCCTCATCGAGCAGCAGCGGCTCCTCGCGCAGCCCCTCGTGCACGGCACCGTCGAACGCGCCGCTTCGCTCGAGCGCGTCGGCGTCGAGCCAGGCGTCGCGCGAGGGAGGCGCCTTCTTCACGTCGGCGCGGCGAAACGAGGCGGCCAGGCGCAGCGATCCTCCCTCGTCGGCGACGTCGAAGAAGAGCGCGTCGTCCACGATGTCGGGAAACGCCCCCGCGATGCCGCCCAGGAAGAGCCGGAGCACGCGACGCGGATTGGAGGCCGCGTGCAACAGCGGGAGCGCGCGAAGGAGAAGAGCGGCGGCGTGATATCGCCCATCCTCGCCGACATCGGAATCGTCTCCCTCCTCCAGGAGCCGGAGAAGGAGCCCCAGCGTCGGGGCGATACCCGACGAGCCCTCGGGCGCGGGAGCATGCGCGGCCACCCGCTCCTGCATCCGGGCGCAATGGACGCAGTCGGTACGAAAGCGGGCCTCGAAGTCGACGCGCGTCTCGAACGGACAGGGGCGAGGGTCGAGGTAGCAGGAGCCGGCGGCAACCGCCTCCTCGCTCCCGCAACGGCGAACCGCAAACCGTTTCCACGATTCGAGTAGCGTCGCCTCGATCGAGGCATTCTTGGCCGGCCGCGAAACACCCATCAGGCTCCTCCCCGTCGGAACAGGCAGCTCTCTCCCCGGAAGTTGGTCGTACAGGTTGATTTACGGCA
>JANOOP010000022.1:0-3059 GCA_031421415.1 Candidatus Eiseniibacteriota bacterium | reverse complement strand
CGCACGACGACCAGCACGTTGGAATTGCCGGGCTCGGCTAGGTGGGACCGGAGAACGCCGGTCAGCGATCCGGGCGCCACGCGCTCCTCGTCCACCGCCAGCGAACCATCGGAGCCGAGCGTGACGCTGATGTTCCGCTGGTCCTCGGCCTCGCGCGTCCTCGCCTGCGGCAGGTCGACCGGAAGGTCGGCCACCGAGAGAAGGGGCGCGGTGACGAGGAGAATGATGACCAGCACCAGCGCGACGTCGATGATCGGCGTCACGTTCACCTTGGTGATGATGCCGTCACCGCTCATGCTCGCGTCGAAGCGTCGTCGCATCTCAGCCTCCCACCACCGCGATGTCCGCGGCGCCGCAACGCTTCGCCTCGTCCAGGATGCCGACGAAGGCGCCGTGAGGCACGCCGTCGGCGCAGCGGACGACCACCATCCGCGTGGCGCTCCGCTCCAAGAGCGGACGGAGCGTTCCCTCGATCTTGTCGCGAGGCACGGGGGCGCGGTTCACCGTCACGCTGTCGGCCGACACGATCTGAATCTCGATCCGCTCGGCATGGGCCACCCGGTCGGCCTTCTGACCGCTCTTCGCTGCCCGCTGGACCGCGATGCTCGACTGGAAGGCCATCGGCGTGGCCACCATGAGGATCACGACCAGCACCAGGGAGACGTCGATCAGCGGCGTCATGTTGACGTCGTGAATCCCGTCGGGGGCCTGGGGCCCTCGCTTGCGTCGTCGCACGCGTCGTCTCCTTTCGAGATGTCGCCGGGGCGCGGCTAGGCGGCCCGAGCCGTGACGTTCTGGTTGCCGGAGGCGGCAACCGTGCCGCTGAGACGGATCGTGCGCGCGTGGTTCTCGGCCACCGTGAGCATGACGCTCATGCGGCGGACGAAGTGGTTGTAGACCAGCACCGCGGGGACCGCCACCACAAGGCCGGCCGCCGTCGTGAAGAGCGCTTCCGCGATGCCCGCCGCGACGACCGACGGGCCGGCCGAGCCGGTGCTCGCCATGTCATGGAAGGCGCGCATGATGCCCCAGACCGTGCCGAGAAGGCCGATGAGTGGCGCGGTGTTGCCCATGGTCCCGATGAATCCGAGGTTTCGCTCCAGCTGGAGCTTCTGTTCGCTCAGCGAGATGTGGAGCTTCTCCTCCGCCGCGTCGGCCGGCATGTCGAGGCTCCGGATCGTCTCGGCGGCCACGGGGCCGACCGGGTGCGGGGAGGCGGCGCAGGCGCGAATGGCCTCCTCGCGGTTCCCGGAGCGCATCGCCACCATCGCGGAGGCGAGCACGCCGTCCGCATTGCCGCGGCGCTTCCAGTAGTAGACCGCGCGCTCCAGCGCGAAGCCGAAAGTGAGAACGCTGCAGATGAGGATGATCACCATCACGGGGCTCTGCCGCATGGCGTTGATCCAATCAAAATTTTCGAACATCTCGGGGCTCCTTTCCTGGGTCCCGGGGGGCTAGCGGCGCTTCCGGCCCGCTTCGAGCTGAGACGCGCGACCCGCCGCGGCGGCGGCCAGTTCGCGGTCCTTGGAATTGACGGAGATGTCACGGTAGGCGTCGAGCGCCCGGACGACCTGCTTCGTCTTCTCGTACAGGTAGGCGCAGCGTGCGACTGCCGAGAGCCGGTACGCGTTTTTCCGGTCCGGTGCCGCCGCGGCGCGTTCGTAGGCCTTCAGCGCCTCATTCTCGCGGCTCTGCGCCTCGAGAACGCGTCCGAGTCGGAACAGGAGTTCGATCGAGAGCGGACCTTTAGGCCCGGCGTCGAGCGCACGGTTCAACTCCGTCTCGGCTTCCGCAGGACGGCCGGCGGCCTCGTCGAGATCGGCAAGCTGATAGGCGACCTCCACCGCGCGCGAATCGGACGGGAACTCCTCGCGATGACGGAGCAGGGCTCCGCGCGCCTCCTCGGCCTGGCCCATCTGCCGCTGGCAGAGCGCCAGGTTGAAGCGCGACGCCGACCGGACCTCGGTCGACGCGCTCTCCTCCAGGGCTTGCGTGAAGGCGACCGCGGCCCGCCCGAAGTCCTTCGACTCGAAGCGGAGAAGTCCGAGCTGGAAGATGGCCGACGGCCTCAGCTCGCTCTCCGGGAAGAAGGCGAGAAACTGGTCGTAGGCGTTCGCGGCTTCGTCGCGCGAGCCGGCCCGCGTGAGCGCGTCGGCCAGGAGGAACTGCGCCTGGTCGGCCGACTGCGAGCCGGGGAACTGGCTCACGACGCGGCGGAACGACTCGGCCGCCTCGGGCCACTCCTTCGCCTGGTAGCGCGTCTTGCCGATCTGGAAGAGCGCGTCGGCGGCGTAGGCACTCGTCGGGTACTGCTCGACCAGCGTGGCCAGCGTGGCCGCTCCCTTCGGCGACTGCCCGAGGCGATAGAGCGAGAGCTCCGTACCGCGGCGCGCCTCCTTGGCGAACGGGCTGTCGGGGTAGTTCTCGACCACCTTCGAGTACGACGCGAGGGCGTCGGCGTCGCGGCCGGCGTTGTAGTCGCACTGCCCCAGCCGGAGCGTCGCCAGCGCGGCCGCGTCCGTGGTCGCGAAGTGTTCCAGAAGTCCGCGGTAGCTGCGCTTGGCGTCCTCGTAGCGCTGCGCCTGGAAGTAGAGATCGCCCACGCGGGCCCACGCGCGCTCCGCGATGGGGGCGGAGGCGCTGTCTCGCACGATCGCTTCCCACCGGTCGACCGCGTCGCCCGCGCGATTCACTCGGAGATAGGAGAGGCCGGCCTGGTAGCGCGCCTGATTGCGGCGCGGGCTCTGGGGGAAGCGGCGGAGGAAGTCGTCGTAGCCCGCCGCGGCGTCGCGATAGCGCTTCTGATTGAAGCGGACGTGCGCGATGTCGAGAATGGCGCCGCTCACCACCGTGTGGTCCGACGCGCCGCCCCAGCGGGCGACTAGCCGCTCCTCGGTGGCGACGGCCAGGCTGTCGCGGCCCTGCTGCGCGTAGGTCCAGGCCAGGAGCTTCGTCGCCGAGGCGCTGACCGGGTGATCGGGGAAGTTGACGATGAGGCGTTCCAGCGTCGTCTGCGCCTCCGCGTGCCGCGACATGGCGGCCATGGCGTCGGCGTCGAT
>JANOOP010000021.1:0-1609 GCA_031421415.1 Candidatus Eiseniibacteriota bacterium | reverse complement strand
GAAGATCTTTGTTACCGAACTCGAGCGGGTAGTCAGCGTGCGGACCCGAGTGACGGACGAGGACGCCATCTGAGGTGACCCGAGGCGCCCGCCGCAACCAGGATGACCCTAGCCGTGCCCGTGCCTGTGGTGGATGTCCGGCGCGTGGGGGTGCGAATGGGTGACCGGGGAGTGATGGTGCGGGTGCGTATGCCGCACCCTTGCAGGCATTCCCGGGTGCGCATGGTCGTGATGCCCGTCGTCGTGCCGGTGGGCATGCGTATGGTGCATGGCTTCGTGCGAATGCTCGTGCTCGTGTCGGGCCGTGAGCATGAAGAACAAGCCGACGACCATGGCGACCGCCGCTCCGACCTGGAATAGTTGAACGGGCTCGCCGAGCAGCGTCCACGCGAGAAGAACTCCAAGGAACGGCGACGTGCTGAATATGAGCTGTGACCGGCTCGCCCCCAACTGCTGGGCGCCCGAGATGTAGAGCATGATCGAGAATCCGTAGCTGAACGCCCCGACCGCCAGGGCCGCGACGATCGGGCCGACGCCGGGGGTCCGACCCTCCAGTGCGATTCCGAGCGTGAGGTTTACCGTGCCTGCGATGACACCTTTGATGGCGGTGGTTTGAGCTGGCGTGAATCCACTGATGAGCGCCGTGAGATTGTTGTCCAGCCCCCAGCAGAAGCACGCGAGGGCGACGAGAGCGCCCGCGCGCCATCCCGCGGCCCCCTCGGGAGCGGCCAGCAGGAGTCCGCCCGCCAGTACGAGAGCGATCGCGATCACGGTCCGGCGGTCGAGGTGTTCGTGAAAGAGGGCCCAGGCCAGTACCGCGGTGGCCACGGTCTCCGTGTTGAGCCAGAGCGACACCGACGCCGCGGAAGCCGCCTTCAGGCCAAAGAGCATCACGACGGGTCCGATCCCGCCGCCGAAGAGAACCGCGAGTGCGAGCATTCCACGCTGTTTCGGTTCACGGCGCAGTTGCGCCGACCCCCCACGGAACGAGAGCGGAAGCACCGCGAGCGCGCCGCCGAGATAGAGAAGTCCTGCGAGCGTAAGGGGACCGATCGAGTCGAGGAGCGCCTTCGATGCCGGCGTCGAAGCCCCGAAGAGGAGGGCGGCGACAAGGCAGGAAAGGGCGGGAAGGTTTCGGTCGACGCGGGACGTGCGCTGATGGGGGCTCATGGCCTTGGAGTCTAGAACCATCGCCAGAGCCAGTACCTCTCGAAGAGGATTTTGGCCAGGTGCCAGCGCCAGGTGGGCGGCTCGACGGTTACCTGCGGCAAGGGCTCCGCGTAGAAGTTGCCCTTGCCGATCCCGCCCCGGCCGTCGCCTGTCTCGATGAAGCACTCGCCCCATCCGCCATAGCTGACCCGCTCGCCGCTGCCGGTGATCTCGCGGGCGACGTTGAGCGCGACGACCTCGGCCTGCTTGTGTGCGAAGACCCCGGCTTTCGGAAGTGGCTTTCCCATTTTCAGCGGGATGCTCGTGACATCGCCCAGGGCGAAGACGCGAGCGAACTTGGTCTCCAGGGTATGGCGGTCCACCGCAATCCACCCGCTTTCCCCGATCAGCCCTGTGTCGCGAACCGCCTTCGGGACCTTGAGTGGCGGCACGTACGCCA
>JANOOP010000020.1:0-1684 GCA_031421415.1 Candidatus Eiseniibacteriota bacterium | reverse complement strand
CATGACGTCGCTCGTGGCGAGTCTGGGATTCGTCCCGATGGCGTTCAACACGGGAATCGGCGCCGAGGTGCAGCGGCCTCTCGCGACCGTCGTCATCGGCGGTCTTTTCTCCGCGACGCTCCTGACGCTCTTCGTCCTGCCGGTGCTTTACCGCGTGGGACCGGGCAAGCGGGGGGGGCCGGCCATCACGCCTTGACGGCGGCTCCGGCCCTCTGGCGGTAGCGCTCCGCGAAGCGGACCAACCGCGTCAGGCCTTCCCGCACGTCGTCGTCGGAGACGCAAAAGGCAATCCGCACGAGGTGGCGGGCCTTTGGATTCGACGGATAGTCGGGCGCCCCACCGGCCGTCATCGCGCCGAGCGGCACGCCGTCCGGCCCGAATTCTGGCGTCAGGGCAAAGCCCGCCGCGGGCGCCACGCAGACCCTCTCCTCCTCGAGGAGCGCCTTCGCGAAAACATCGCCGGTCATCCCGGTCGAGGAGACGTCGGCCAAGATGTAGAAGGCCCCCTGCGGCGTGTAGTCGACCATCCCCGCCTCGTGGAGAATCTCCACGGCGATGTCGCGCCGCCGCCGGTAGGCATCGCGCATCGTGGCGATCGGCGCCGGGTCGCGAAGCGCCGCCAGGCCGCCCCACTGGATCATCGACGCGGTGCTACCGACCAGCGGCTCCTGAGTCTTCCGGAGAATGGTTCCCATGAGCATCGTCGGCGCCACGATGTATCCGAGGCGGAAGCCGGTCATGGCGTACGACTTCGAGAAGGTGAAGAGCGAGAGAACGCGTCGCTCCGCCTCGGGAAGATCGCGCTCGATGGCGCCCATCGAGAAATGCTTCGCGTCGAAGACGATGTCCTCGTAGGCCTCGTCGGAAACGATCCAGAGATCGTGCTCCCTGGCGATGGCGTAGAGGGCGCGAAGCGTTGCTTCGGGGATCACCGCGCCGGTCGGGTTCGACGGCGAGTTCACCAGGATGCAGCGGGTCTTGGGCGTGATGGCGCGCCGCGTCCCCTCGACGTCGGGCTGGTAGCCCGTGCCGACGGGATAGAAGACCGGCTTCGCGCTCGCGAGGAGCGCCTGCTGCACGTAGTTCGGCCAGTAGATCTCGGGAAGCAGGATCTCGTCGCCCGGGTGGAGTGCGATCTCCATCACTGCCACCAGCGCCTCCGTGGAGCCGGGGCAGGTGACCACCTGCTCCACGTTCGCGCGGATACCGTTTTGCGTCTCCACTTTGTCCGCGAGCGCGAGGCGAAGTTCATGGACGCCGACGCTGGGGGGATAGTGGGTCTTCCCGGCCTTCATCGCCGCGTAGGTCGCCTCGACCACGGGCGCGGGGGGCGCGAAGTCGGGATCGCCGACGTGGAAGCGGATCACGGGTCCCTTCCCGACGCGCTCCATCTCGTCGGCGAGACGGAACATGGCGCGAATGGGAGAGAAGGGAATCTGCTGGCTGCGTCTCGACGGCTGGGGCATGGGACTCCTCGATGGTTGTCGCTGGATCGTGACCGACGATGATAGCAGAAACGCCCTCTACTTGAGGACGGTGAAGCGTCCCCCGATCGCTCCGTCGTCCGTGACAATCCGGTAAAAATAGACACCCGACGACAACGCCCGGGCGTCAAAGACGATGTCCTGGGTTCCGGCGTCCATGAACTCAGTATCCAGAAGTGTCGCCGCCTCGCGGCCGAGGA
>JANOOP010000019.1:0-12306 GCA_031421415.1 Candidatus Eiseniibacteriota bacterium | reverse complement strand
CCGCGCCCGGAGCGCAGGCGCCGACGACGGGAGGGGGTTACCGGGTCGTCGGGTCGTCCCCGGTGCTCGGGACCGCCGGGGCCTGTGGCAAGGCGATCGGGGCGCGAGGGCAGGGATGCACGACGACGGTCACGGGGGTGGAAGCGACGCCCTTGATTCGCGCGACGGTACTGAAGCAGAACGCGCCCAACCCGTTCAATCCGGTGACGAGAATCGACTTCTCGATCGAGCGCGGCGCTCCGACGACGCTTCGGATCTTCGACGTCGCGGGTCGCCTGGTCGCGACGCTTCTGGACCGTACGCTACCGGCGGGAGAGCACAACGTCACATGGCGCGGGGAGAACAGCCAGAACCGGCAGGTCGCGACCGGCGTCTACTTCTACGAGCTCCGTAGCGGGGAGAATGTGCTGACGCGGAGCATGGTCCTCTTGAAGTAGCAGCGACCTCAACCCATCTGCTTCAGCATCGCCTCGTTGGTGGGAAATTGCTCCAGCGCTTTCCGCAAATCGAGGATCGCTTGCTTGGGCGGCGAGTCCAGCAATCTCCGGCGCAGGCGGTTGATCTTCTCGATCTCGGTCGCGGAATAGAGCAGCTCGTCGCGGCGGGTGCCCGTCTTGGAGATGTTGATGGCCGGGAAGACCCGCTGGTCGGCCAGAGCACGATCGAGCACGATCTCGCTGTTTCCCGTGCCCTTGAACTCCTCGAAGATCATGTCGTCCATGCGCGACCCCGTATCGATCAGCGCGGTCGCCAGGATCGTGATCGATCCGCCGTTCTCCACGTTCCGCGCCATTCCGAAGAACTTTCGCGGAATCTCCAGCGCGCGGGAATCCAGCCCTCCACTCATGGTCCGGCCCGAGTCGGAGCCGTACGCGTTGAAGGCGCGGCCCATGCGCGTGATGCTATCCACGAGCACCACGACGTGGCGGCCGCACTCCAGCTCGCAGCGAACCTGGGCCATGCACATGTTCGCGATGTGGACGTGCTCGTCCAGCGACTGGTCGCTGCTGCTGGCCAATACTTCCGCCGGCACCTTCCTCCGGAAATGCGTCACCTCCTCGGGCCGCTCGTCGATCAGCAGAACGACGACCCGGGTCTCGGGCGCGTCCGCGTGGATCGCGACCGTGAGGTCCTCGAGCAATTGAGTCTTGCCCGCCTTCGGTGGGGAGACGATGAGTCCGCGGGTTCCATGTCCGATCGGAGCGACCAGGTCGACGATCCGCATGGAAGCGTTGCCGCCGGCGCCCAGTCGGAACCGCCTCTCCGGATTCGTCGCCGTAAGTTTCGCGAAGGGGGTCCGCGCGCGATAAGCGTCGGGTGTCAGGCCGCAGATCGATTCGACGCTCTCCAGCCGCGGGGCCTGCTTCCCCGGCTGGGCGGAGCCGCATACCAGCGCACCGGTGACCAGCCCGAAACGGGTGATGAGCTGTTCCGGAACGAACGGATCGCCGGCGCCGGGCGCGTACGACCGGGCCATGTCGCGAAGATACCCGCCCCCCCGATGGAGGACTTCTAGAATGCCGGAGACTGTCGTGGGCACGGTTGCGTTTCCAGGTTTGGAGGGTGGTGGGCAAGCGAGTTCGACCTGTGATTCGAACGCCTTGCCGAAGGGTGAAGAGATCCTGGCTCCAGCGGGCACGAGCTTGGAGCCGACGAACCAGGTTGATCCTAGTGTGTTTGGTGGACCCGCTGCAAGGAGGAATGGCTGGGTCCCCTGTGGAACCCAGCCATCCTTAGTCCGGTAGCGAGAGCCGAGCTCCCGCTACCGTTACCGATCCCCGAGGTGGACGAGCTTCCCGCTCATCACGGCCCCGTCCATCTCGGCCCGTACGAAATAGATGCCGCGCGCGAGGGATGCGCCGGAATCGCCGCGGCCATCCCAGCGGAGCATCCGGACTCCCTGGGGCGCGCGATGGGCTCCGCCACCCACGGCGCCGATGCTCGCGTTCCTGCAGGTCCATTCTTGGAACCCGCCCAGCCTACCATTGGAGTCGCATCGCCCCGCAAGTTCCTCTATCCTTTCGTATCCACGTTTCCGAGTCCGCACCCAACGCCGATAACATCCGGGGACCACATCGCAATGATCGGAAAGAAGCTCCGCGCCTACGAAATCACGGAGGAAATCGGCTCCGGCGGCATGGCCACCGTCTACCGCGCCTATCAGCCGAGCATGGACCGCCACGTCGCCGTCAAGGTGATCCGCTCGTCCATCCTCCACGATCCCGCGCTTCGGGAGCGCTTTCAGCGCGAGGCCCGCCTCATCGCCCGCCTGGAGCATCCGCATCTCCTGCCGGTCTACGACTTCGACAGCGAGCACGAGCCGCCTTACATCGTCATGCGCTACCTGGAAGGGGGAACCCTGAAGCAGGTGCAGCAGCGGGGCGGCGTGCCGCGCGACGAGATCCTCTACATCCTGCAGCAACTGGCCGGGGCGCTCGACTACGCCCACCGCCAGGGCGTGGTGCACCGCGACCTGAAGCCCTCCAACGTCATGATCGACAAGGAAGGGAACGCCTTCCTCACCGACTTTGGAATCGCGCGCGCCACGGGGGGCGACAAGGACCTGACCGGCACAGGGCTCATGATCGGGACCCCCGCATACATGGCGCCCGAGCAGGCGCGCGGCGATGGCCAGGTGGATAGGTTAGCCGACATCTACTCACTCGGCGTGATGGCGTTCGAAATCCTCACCGGCCGCCAGCCGTACGAGAGCGAGAGCGCGTTCGACGTCATCCTCGCGCACATGAACAGCCCGATCCCCCGCGCGAGCGAACGCCAGACCGACATCCCGAAGGCCGTGGATGCGGTTTTGGCCCGCGCCCTGGCCAAGGAGAAGACGGAGCGCCACCCGACCGCCGCGGCCTTCGTCGAGGAGCTGGCGCGCGCACTCAAGATCAAGCCGAGCAACGCGCCGGCGGCGCTCCAATCGATGACGCAGACGATCTCGGTCGATCAACTCGCCGCCATTCAGGCCGGCAAGGGCGAGTCCGACACCCCGAGTTCCTCCACGCCCTCGGATCAGCAGCGGCAGATCACGGCCGTGTCGGTGGACGTGAAGGAATTCGCGGAGATTCTGTACGAGTCGGGCGCCGACGCGGAGCGCGTCCGTTCGACCATGGAATCGCTCTGGAGCGGCGTCGCGAAGATCGCGGCGGAAGCGGGAGGCGTGATCCACAGCCGCACCGACGAGACCGGCCTGGTTCTCTGGGGCCGCGACAGGGCGCGCGAGGACGACTCGG
Organism: Candidatus Eiseniibacteriota bacterium; assembly: GCA_031421415.1. Classification (GTDB taxonomy): domain Bacteria; phylum Eisenbacteria; class RBG-16-71-46; order SZUA-252; family SZUA-252; genus SZUA-252. Next base: position 9,067 of record JANOOP010000019.1, on the reverse strand, counting down.
AGAATGCCATCCGCGGCACGCTCCTCATGCGCGATCGCGCCCTCGCCGACGCGCGGTCGGTGCTGGGGAAGGATTGGGAGCCGACCGAGGAGAATCCGCTGCCATTCACGGCCGGCATCACGACTGGGCCGGTGCTCCTGGAGCGCGAGTCGGACTCCGGGACCTACACGGCCTCGGGCGCGCCGATCACGCTGGCGGGCCGCTTGAAGGATGCCGCGCCTGCCGGCGGGATTCTGGTGGCGCACGAAACCTATACCCTGGTGCGGGGCGTCTTCACCTTCCTGGCGAGCGATCCGGTCCGCGTTCGAGGCCGGAAGGAGCCGCTCGACGTCTACCTCGTCACACAGGTGAAGCCACGCGCCTTCCGGCTGAAGGCGCGCGGAATCGAGGGCGTCGAGACGAAGATGATCGGGCGGGAGATCGAACTCCGCCTTCTCCAGGAGGCGCTCACGCTGACGCTGGAGGACGGCGAGACGCAGGTTGTAACTGTCGTCGGCGAAGCGGGCGTCGGAAAATCGCGCCTCCTCTACGAATTCAGCAGCTGGATGGACCTGCAGGAGCAGACGGTCTGGTTCTTCCAGGCGCGCGCCACGCAGCCTTCAATGCTCCAGCCCTACTCGCTCACGCGCGACCTCTTCTCGTTCCGCTTCCGGATCCTCGACTCCGACCCGCTCTCCCAGGTGCACGAGAAGTTCGTACAGGGAATCGAGGGGTTCCTGGGGGCGGGGTCGACGCGGAAGGCCTATCTCATCGGCCAGCTGGTCGGCTTCGACTTCTCCGACAAGTCGGAAGTGGAAGCGGCGTTGCAGGACGGCGACTCCTTCCGCCGCATGGCGCAGCAGTATCTCGGCGAGTTCTTCACGTCGGCCTCGAAGACCAACCCGGTGGTCATTCACATCGAGGACATTCACTGGGCCGACGACCGCTCGCTCGACCTGATCAACACGCTCGTGCGGGAGAACACGGAACTCCCGCTCTTCGTTCTCTGCATGGCGCGGCCCAGCCTCTACGAACGGCGGCCGCAGTGGGGCGAGGGCCAGCGGTTCCACGAGCGGATTCAGCTGGAGCCGCTCTCGCAGCTGTCGAGCCGCCGGCTCGTACGCGAATTACTGAAGAACGTCCCCGAGGTACCCACGGCGCTCCGCGACCTGGTGGTCGACCGCGCCGATGGGAACCCGTTCTACATCGAGGAGCTGATCAAGGCGCTCATCGACGATCGCGTCATCATCAAGGGGGAGGAGGCGTGGTCCGTCGACACATCGCGCCTTTCCACCGTGCGCGTCCCGGCGACGTTGACGGGCGTTCTCCAGGCGCGACTCGACACTCTTCCGGTTCCGCTTCACCAGTTGCTTCAGCGGGCGTCGGTGGTGGGGCGGATCTTCTGGGACGCGGCGGCCGTTCGCCTGAGCCAGGAGATCGCCGGCCTCAAGCCATCCGAGGTGCAGGCGATGCTGGAGGACCTTCGCGATCGCGAGATGATCCTCCAGCGCGAGGAGTCGGGCTTCGCGGGAACGGTGGAGTACGTCTTCCGCCACGCCATCCTCCGCGACGTGACCTACGAGACGGTGGCGCCGAAGCAGCGGCGCATGTTCCACAAGCTGGTCGGGGACTGGCTCCTGGAGGTCGGGGGAGAGCGCGCGGGTGAGCACACGCTTCTGGTGGCCGAACACTACGGCCGGGCGGAGGAACCCGCGCTGGCCGCGACGCAGTTGAAGAAGGCCGGCGAGAAGGCGCTCAACCTTGCTGCCTATGAAGAGGCTGCAACGCTCTTCCAACGCGCTCGTGAAATCCTTTCGGGCCCGGAGCACGCGGTGCAACGGCTGGAAGTGGAGATTCTTCGTGCCGATCTAGAATCGGGCCGAAGCTCACACCTCAAGGCGATCGAGATCCTGCGCCCTGCGCTGGTCGAGGCACGGTCGATCGGACACGAGTTGCTCCAGGCGAGCGTGCTGGGGCGGCTGGGGCGAATCGCGATGTGGCAGCAAGATATGCCGGCCGCCGAGGAATACCTCGAGGAAGCCCTCCTGATTGCGCGGAGATCGAACGACAAGCCGTCGTTGATCTTCATCCTGCGCCAGATCGGAAACACGGCGTATCGCCGCGACGTCGAAAAGGGCCGAGCCCACCTTCAGGAGAGCATCGAGTTGGCGCGCGAAGTGGGGGATCGTCGAAGCGAGGCGCATGGATTGAATTCACTGGGCAACCTCTTCGGCTACGAAGACGATTATCCGCGGGCGGTCGAGATCTACGAGCGCGCGCGAGGCGTTTTCCGTGAACTCGGGATGCGCGACTCCGAGTGCATGGTCCTGGCCAACCTCTCTTTCCTGCACGCCGAACTGGGTGATCTCGAAGCGGCCGAACGCGAAGCGAAGACCTCACTCGCCATCAGCCGCGAGACGGGAGGCATTCAGTTCCGGATCGCTGCCGAGGTGAGTTTGGCAGACACCTACATCCGAACGGGACGCAACGCCGAAGCTCGAAAGTACGGCTTGATGGCGTTGGGGACTGGGAGAGAACTCGGCTTGCCACTGACGTATCTGCCGCTGCAGTTCGGAGTTCTCAAGATCCGACTCGGCGACCGACCGACGGGTCTCGCCTGGATCGGCTTCGCGAGGAAGCACGACGAGGGGTTCAGGAAGGAGATCGCCCGGGACATCGAGCGGATGTGGGCCGAACTTCGCGGCGAACTCTCCGATGACGACGCCGAGGCGGCGATGAAGAAGGGCGAGAGCCTGAAGCTCGATGAAATCCTGGCCCAGGTGGAGCAAGAAGTGCCGTAGGGGACGAGACGCGGCCGACCCGTCCGCCTGGTGTCCCAGGTAACCTAGTGTGCGACAATTGGTTATCTGAGCTGCTCGCCAGCCAGCTCCGAGTCACGAACAGCCCCCATCATGCCGATAATGATCGGACGAAAGGGGGACTCCACCATGACTCGTAGATTCGTTCCGGCCCTCGTGGCCATCCTGCTAGCGGTTGGTTGCGCCGGTCCGTCCAAGCTCACCGACAAGAGTGAAGAAAAACTCGCCGGCGGGAACGCCTGGGGCGCGTGGCAGCTCGCGACGCGCGCGCTCGACAAGGAGCCCGGCAATCCGCGCGCTCGCGCGGCAGCCACGGCGGCCGGCGCCTCGATCGCGCAGGAGTGGCAGCGGAAGATCCACGCACTCGCTGAAATGGACAGCGTGAACGCGGCCGAGCAGGCGCTGGGGCTTGCAGAGTTCCGCGAGAACGCCGCGCGCTACGCGACGATCCCGGTTGGCGCCGAGTGGCCCGCGGAGGAGCGGGCGCTCCGTAATACGGCCGCGCGCCATCACTACCAGCGCGGAGTCGACGCCGCGAACTCCGGCCGCCCCAAGAAGGCGTGCGCCGAGTACGCCGACGCCGAACGATTCGTTCCCGGCTATCGCGACGTGGTGAAGCGGGCCGACCGCGCCCTCGGTGAAGCGCTCACGCGCGTGGCGCTGGTGCCGTTCCGCGCCTCGTCGGAAGACGCCTCTCTGGGCGTCGAGGTCGCGCGGGCCTGGCGCGACAATCTCCTCCAGAACCTCGCGCCGCCGGCGGCCCCGTTCACCCGCATTCTGGGTGACGACGCCATCGAGCGTTCCATGACGATCTCGGAACTCGAAGGGCTCTCTCGCGAGCAGGCGATCCGGCTCGGCCGAAAGGCCGGCGCCCAGCGAGTCGTCTGGGGCTCCATCGGCAAGATCCGCTCTTCGACGAAGATGAACTTCTTCCGGGACACGGTCGCGCGCCGGGTCGTCGAGCGGGAAGCGAACGGCCGCGAGTCGGCCCGGTGGGTGGAGATCCCGATCGAGGTCGTGGCACGCGTCCGCGACGTGACGGTCGGCGTCGACTACGAGGTGATTTCGGTGAAGAGCGGCGTCTCGATCGCGCACCGGCACTTCGATCGCTCGACCTCGGCGCGCGTGGTCTGGACGTCGCAGCAACTGGACGGCGATCCGGCCTCGTACTCGCTCGTCTCGGAGACGGTTCGCGCGTCGAATCCCGATCGGGTAAAGGACGTGGAAACGCGGTGGAAGTCGGTTTGCGGCGATGCCACCACGCTGGTCCAGGTGATCCAGGCGCGTCGCGCCGCGGGTTCCTCTGGACGCTATGCCCGCGAGTCGCTGCCGCGCTTCCTGGCCGGCGCCGCGTTCGTCTTCCTGGAAGATCTCCCGCCCGCCGAGGATCTTGCCTACGCGGCGCTGGCGCAGGGTTCCGCCCCGCTTCGCGAGGACCTCCTGCGGCTAGACGCGATCGACGATGTCGATCTCGGCGTGGAGGCGCCCGGCGCCCTCTCGCGCTAGGAGACGGATGGCGGCACGGGGGCGTTCTTCAGCACCTCGAGAAACCGGGTGTACTCGGCGCGGGCCTGATTGAAGTCGCTCCGGGTCAGGTTCATCTCGGTGGCGATACGCCGTATTTCGGAGTCCTCGGCGGAGGAGATGCTCTCGTCCGCCGAGGAGACGGCGAAGAGGGATTCCAAGAGCTGGAGTTTCTGCTCGTGCGTCGCCATCTTGTAGAACTCGCGCGTGACGAGATAGTTCTCCGTCGACCCGAATAGTAGCGTCTGCGTCTTCGCCATCTGGACGACCAGAATGGCTTCCTCCTCCTGCAACCCGCCCAATTCGCGGACGATCCGCTCCATCGCCCGCACCTCGTCCGCGCTGATCTCGTGGTCGGCGTGCGCCACACGGCTCAGGATGTAGGCGAACGAGGCGATGTAGCGCGCCCGCTCGGGCTCCATCCGATCGAGAGCGTCCACGATCTTCCGCACCGTCCCGGGCGCGGACGTATCGCCGCCGCCCCCGCTGCCACCCAGACGATCGAGCCCCAGGAACTTCAAAATCGACATACGCTGATTCCTCGTCGGTGGTCGGTCAAGGCTCCAGGATCTCGTGGAGCGTTTCGTTGACGTCGATCATGCTCACGGTGTGGTCGGCCTGTTTCCAGAGCGTCTTGCCGTCGGTGGACCGGATCACCAGACCGTGCGACTTGAAGCCGAGCCCCTGGATCGCGGGACGGGCCTCCGGCGTCGTCACGTCGACATTCCGCGCGGTCACTTTCCCCGGGAAGGCTTGCTCGAGCCCGCTCACGGCGGGCTTCAGCTGCTGGCAGACCATTCAGAGAGGGAGATAGTAGTAGGTCACCACGACGGCGTCGGCCTTGGCCATGGACGCGCCGCTTCCGCCGCCGCAGCCCACGAGCCCGCCGATCGCGAGCATCGCCGCAAGGGCCAGGGCGGCGCCTCCAGAGAGTCGATTGAATCGCACCATGAGTTCCCCCTAGGAAGGATTCTCGATCAGGCACTCCGGCGAGCGCCGGCGCCACACCACCATCCTGCTGGCCGATCGGGCCGGACGTCAATCCCGCGCGAAATATCCCCCTTTAGGGCAGGCGTCGAACTCGCAACATAAAAAGCCACAACGTGTTGCGGCCGTACTACCCGAGCCCGTCTCCATGGCCAAATCGCGGCGTAACCTTTCACGGGGTTTTTCCGTACTCTTACTGCGATCCGAAGTTCCCCTACCCGCAGCACTCAGACTCGGTAGTCATTGGGAGGCCGCAGGGCAATGAAGAAGAAACCCCTCTTGATCGGGGCCGCAGTCCTGTTGGCCGCCGTCATCGTGACCGGGATGGTCATGCGCGGCCGTGGCGACAAGGCGCCGGAGGTCCAGACCGCCAAGGTCAGCCGGCAGAAGATCGTTCAGAAGGTGAGCGCGACCGGGAAGATCCAGCCGAAGACCCAGGTCGAGATCAGCGCCGACGTGAGCGCGAAAATCACCAAACTCTCGGTCGTGGAGGGACAGCACGTCGAGAAAGGCGCCTTCCTGGTGGGCCTGGACCGCGAGCGCTACGTCGCCGCGGTGGAGAGCGCCGAGGCGAACGTCAGTTCGGCCCAGGCGAACGCCACGCTCGTGCGCGAGAACATGAATCGCTCCGGAAACGAGTTCAAGCGATCCAAGGAACTTCTGGCGAGCGGATTGGAGTCGCAGGCGGCCTTCGAGGCCAAGCAGGCCGAGCACCAAGTCGAGAACGCCCGCTACAAGTCGGCGCAAGACAACGTGGAGCAGGCGAAGGCCTCATTGAAGCAGGCGAAGGTCGACCTCTCCAAGACCACCATCTACGCCCCCATGGCCGGAACGATCAGCGCGTTGAACAAGGAGCAGGGCGAGATCGCCCTCGGCTCCCAGTTCCAGAAGGACGTCATCCTGATCATCGCCGATCTTCGCGAGATGGAAGCCCAGGTGAACGTGGACGAGAACGACATCGTCTCCATCGTCATCGGGCAGCCGGCCGAGATCGAGGTCGACGCCATGCTCGATCACAAGCTTCAGGGCGTCGTCACCGAGATCTCGAACAGCGCCAACGTGGCGGGGGCCGGCACCTCCGATCAGAAGACCGAGTTCGAGATCAAGATCGCCATCAAGGATCCTCCCGCGACGCTTCGGCCCGGCATGACGGCCAGTTCGGACATCGTGACGAAGACCAACGACAACGCGCTGAGCATTCCGCTCCAGAGCGTGGCGGTCCGGACGGTCGATCAGCTCAAGACTAAGGGCGAGAAGCAGAAGGACGCCGAAGCCCGCTACAAGGCCGACAAGGACGGTTTCGTCGAGATCGTCTTCTGCGTCGAGTCCGGGAAGGCCGTCGCCAAGCAGGTGAAGACCGGCATCCAGGGCGACGATTTCATCGAGATCGTGGAGGGGCTCAAGGATGGAGAAGAGATCGTCAGCGGGAGCTATCGCGCGATCTCCAAGGATCTCGAGAACGGTGCCGTCGTGACGATCAGCAAGGAGCCGAAGAAGGATGACAAGGGTAAGGCGAGTGCGCCGCGCGGATAGCGACGTGACGGCTGCCCGAGCAGCCTCCTCCGCGACGACGCCGGCCACGGGGGGAGCGTTCGCGGGATGAGGCCGGCCTACGAACTCGCGGAATCGTTCCAGATCGCGCTCCAGGCGCTCCGCGCGAACAAGGCCCGCGGCGCTCTGACGACGCTCGGCATCATCATTGGGATTGTCGCGGTCGTCGTCACCATGACCGCGGTCAACGGGCTTCAGAACAAGTTCCGCGAGAGCTTCTCCTCCATCGGCACCGACGTCATCTACGTCTCCCGCATGCCGTGGGTGGTCATGGACGACTTCTTCCTCTACCGCAACCGCCCGAACATCGACCTTCGGGAGGCGCGCGCGCTGGAGGACGCCATGAGAGGAAGGGCGATCGTGAACCCCAGCATCGAAGGCCGGCACGACGTGAAGTACGGGCCGGAGACGATGGAGGGAGTCTCGGTCATCGGCACGACGGAGAAGCAGGGGCGGATCTCCAGCGCACAGCCCGAGGCGGGCCGATTCCTCACCGGATTCGACGTCTCCAACAAGAAGAACGTCTGCGTCATCGGAAGCGAGGTGCGGACGGGACTCTTCAAGGGAGCCGACCCGCTGAACAAGACCATCAAGGTCGGACGCTCCATGTTCCGGGTCGTCGGCGTGATGGAGAAGCAGGGCGGGAGCTTCATGGACGGCCCGAATTTCGACCGGCAAGTCTTCATTCCAATCGGCGCGTACGTGAAGTCGTACGGAGGACACCGGGGCGAACGCGACGTGAACATCGCGATCAAGGCGCCGGTTCAGGAGCGGATGGCCGATCTCGAGTTCGAGGTGATCGGCGAGATGCGGAAAATCCGCCGGCTCCGTCCCGCCGAACTGGACAACTTCTCGCTGAACAAGCTCGACACCCTGGTCGGCACCTTCAACAACGTGATGGGCATCGTCCTCTTGGTGGGGCTCATGGTCACGGGCATCTCGCTCTTCGTCGGCGCCGTGGGCGTGATGAACATCATGTTCGTCTCCGTCACAGAACGCACCCGGGAGATCGGAATCCGAAAGGCGATCGGGGCGACGAGGCGGAGCATCCTCCTCCAGTTTCTCTTCGAGTCGTCCGCCATCTGCCTCCTGGGGGGCGCCATCGGGATCGTCCTGGCGGCGATCGTGACCGCCATCATCAACGCGATGGTGATGCCGGCCAGCATCTCGCTTCCGATCCTGTTCGTCGCGGTCGCCGTGTCGATCGCCGTCGGCGTGCTGGCCGGGGTGGCGCCGGCGTACCGGGGGGCGCGGCTCGATCCGATCGAGTCGCTGCGCTATGAATAGCCCCATGGCCGCGAAAGGAAGCCATGCGTTCGATTGACACCCTCTTCATGTCGATGGGCGCCATCGTCGGCAACAGGCTCCGGTCGATCCTCACCCTGGTCGGCATCGTGGCCGGCGTCGCTTCGATCATCGCCGTCATGACCGCCATCTCCGTGGTGCAGGCGACCCTGGAGAAGGAGATGAGCGTTCTCGGCACCCAGGTCTTCCAGGTGCAGAAATGGCCAGCTGGAGGATTCAACCCCGGCGCGGCGCGGCGGAAGGCGATGCGCCGCCCCCCCCTGACGCTGGAGAACGCGAAGGCGATTCAGGAGCAGGTGGAGACGGTGGATCTGGTCGGGTCGGAGATCTGGGAGTTTGGTTTCGCCGCGGAGTACAAGGGCGAGTCGACCAATCCGAACGTCTCCATCGTCGGCGGCACGCCCGAGTATCCGCCCAACAACACGCATTACGTCGGATTGGGGCAGAACATCAGCCAGATGGACGTGAGGGGCGCGCGAAACGTGGCCGTGATCGGCTTCGCGATCGCCAAGAAGCTCTTCCCGTTTACCGACCCGATCGGGAAGGACGTCCGGGTGGACGGCAGGAAGTACCGCGTCATCGGCGTCTTCGACGAGAAGAAATCGGCGTTCGGCGGCTTCTACGACAACTACGTGCTGATCCCGGTCTCCACGTTTCTAGGAACGTACGGGATGCTGGGCCGCGACGGATTCTCCCGCTCCGTGAACATCACGGTCCGGGCGAAGACGCCGGAGCTGACGGCCGACGCGATCGAGGAGACCCGTCAGGTCCTCCGCCGCGTTCGCGGCGTGAAGGCCGGCGAAGAGGACAATTTCGAGTTCTTCAACAGCGAGAGCCTGATCACCCAATTCAACCAGATGAGCATGGGGATCAAGATCGCCGCCTTCATCATCGGCATCATC
>JANOOP010000018.1:0-11035 GCA_031421415.1 Candidatus Eiseniibacteriota bacterium | reverse complement strand
GTGAACGCGTTCACTCGGAAGCGATCGAGGAGGTCATAACGGCTGTTCGCCATCTCCAGATCGATCTGATCGACCGGAAGATCGAGAAGCGCGGGATAGATCACGTCGAAGTCGCCGTAGCAGATGTGCGTGATAGTCTTCGCCTTGATTCCCTGCGTCGCGCGCGCGAACGCCTTCACGGCCAGCGGCAATTCCTCGGGGCGGACGGAGATGGCCGGCTCGTCGATCTGGATGTACTTCGCCCCCGCCTCCTGCAGCGCGAGCGCTTCGTCGTTGATCGCCGCGGCCAGGTCCATCGTCATCGCCTCGCGCGTGGGGTAGTGCTCGTTGAACGACCAGTCCATCATCGTGTAGGGGCCGGTCAGCATTCCCTTGATCGGCAACTTCGTCTGCGCCTGGGCGAACTTCCACCACGCGACGGTCCACTCCTTGGTCCGGCGAATGGGGCCGACGGCGACCGGCTTCCGGTAGTAGCGGTTCCCATACGAGCGGACCGGATTCGAAACGGCGTAGCCGGGCATGAGCTCCGCGAAGTAGGTGGTCATGTCGCCGCGGTAGAGTTCCCCGTCCACGAGGAGATCGAGTCCGATCGCCTCCTGGCGGCGAATCACCGCCACGGTCTCTTCCCGCTCCATCTCGCCGAGCCGGTCGGCCGTGATCTCTCCCCGGGCGAATTGCTGCCTCGCCTTCTCGAGGTGAGGCGGCTTGGGGAAGCTTCCAACGGTCGTGGTCCAGAGTCCGCGCGGCATCGTCACGCTCCCCTCTCCGCTGCCAGCACCGCCGACGCGACGAGGCGTTCCAATTTCTTCTCGGCGGTGTCGGCCGGCAGGTATTCCAGGCTCGCGGTGGGCGAGAGGTGATAGTCGAGGTCGGGGCGCAGTCCGCGTGCCCGGGCGACACCGGCGGCCACCGCCTCGGGCGCCTCGAGCCGCGTGTTTCTCGCATCGATCAAGCCGAGTCCGACCGTCCGCCCCTTCGGGACGAGCGGAAGGATCTCCCATCCCGCGGGCGCTCCGATCAGGTCGAGCCCGATCGCGGTCCAGGGGAGATCCCGGATCGAATCGAAGACCGCCATGGGCGAACCGAACGGAACGTGGATCATCGTCTTGGCGCGGTGTCCCGCGAGAAACGCCTCCAGCGCGGCCCGCACGGCGCGGCCGTCGGCGGCGCGCGCGTGACCGATCCAGGGCTCCTCGACGTGAATCCAGGTGGCGCCCGCCTCCTCCAGCGCCGCGGCCTCACGGCCGAGCGCTTCGCCGAATGAGCGCGCCCCTTCGGTGGGATCGCCGTAGCGCATGTCCTTGGAGAAACGGTAGAGCGAGTAGGGGCCGGGAAGGAACGCTTTCAAGGGGCGCGCGCTCAGCGCCTGCGCCGCCCGGAACTCTCCCGCCGTGATCGGGCCCGTCCAGCGGATGGGGCCGACGATCTCCGGCTGGCGATAGTAGGTGTTGGTGTCGAGATAGCGGAGGAGCCCCGCGATGCGGATCCCCTCCAATCCGCGTGCGACGAAGGTCTGAGCGTCGTCCCAGCCGGCCTGCCCCTCCATCGGAAGGTCGATGCCGATCCGGTTCTGAAGCTCGATCATCCGGCGCGTGGTCGCGCGAACGGCGTCGGCGACCTCGTCGTCGGTCGCCTTGCCCGCGTCCCGTCGGTTCCGGACGACGCGCAGATTGACGTCTCCGGCGACGGTTGGAAGTTTCGGATAGCTGCCCGCTAGCGTGGTCAGGATTTTCACGTCTCCCCCTCCTTAGGACGGCGCGTGGGCGAAGTCCGCAAGGGTATCACGGGGGGGACGGGAGGGTCATCCGTCCGAACCGGGCGTGCGAACCGGGCGCCCTGTTACGGCTTCGTTTGAGACTCGCAGACGGGACACCCCTTGTCGAAGATCACTCGCCATTTGCCGTCCTGCTCGAGGCGCCAAATGGAACTGAAGACATTGATCAGCTTTCCGTCCGGGTCGTGGACCGGGCCGCTGCTGAGCGCGAGCGTGCCCGAATCGAGGACGTCCACCGTTTCCGGCTCCCACGAGAAGGGAGCGGTTGGCCCCTCGTAGAAGCGCTTCCAGACTCCGACCACGGCATCGCGGCCCCGGAGCGGTCCCTTACTGCCGAAGAAGAGCGCCTCGGAGGAGACGTAATTCTCGAACGTCTTCAGATCGCGATCGGCCATCGTCTTCGCGAACGCGCGCTCCGCCGCCCGAACCTGTTCCGCCAGTTCCTGATTCGTCGCGGCCATCGCGGGGCCTCCCATGAGGAGTAGCGCCGATCCGATCGTCAGCCATCCACCGAATTTCATCCTTGGCTCCCTTTCCGATCGCCGCCGCGGCGATCCGCGCGCTCCGCCGGCCGCGGCCCACGCCTCCACATCATACCTCGACCCGGACCGGGATCGGTGACCCCGCGCCGTGCTCGGGTTCCTCGATCCTCGGCCAGAGCCCGAACAGGATGAAGAACAAGACGGCTCCCGAGACGAAGAAGACCGCGCGGAGTCCGAACACTCCGGCCACGACGCCGCCAACCAGCGGCCCAAGCATGTTCCCGAGCATGAGCGCCGTGGAGGTGACCCCCATGGTGCCGGCGCGCCGGTTCTCCGGCGCCCGGAGCCCGATCATCGCGTGGACCGACGGGATGATCCCTCCGATCATGAGTCCGTACGGAATGCGAAGGACGAAGAGGTGCCAGGGCGCCATGGCGAGGCCCTGCGGAACGGCGAAGAGGCCCGCCCCGAGGAGCGCGTGCTTCAAGGTGGCGCGGTAGCCCGCCTGGTCGCTCCGCCTCCCCCACCGGGGCGAGGCGATGATGTTCGCCACGCCGGTGATGGCGAGTATCGCGCCGGTGGTCGTGGCGACGACCCGGCCGTGCGCGCCGAGTTCCTCCACGAAGAGCGCCATGATCGGCAGGAGCGACATGAGGGCGAACTGTGCCAGGAGGAGAATGAAGAAGAGCAACCGGATCTGCGGCGTTCCGAAGACGAAACGGTAGTTCTCCACGATCTGCTCGATGCCGCCTTCCGGCTTCGGCCGCTCCGCCTCCCGGACCGCCAGCCAGACGACCGCGGCCGCGAGGAGATTGAAGCCCGACGTGATGAAGAAGACGTAGCGCATTCCGATCAGGTCGGAGAGCGCGCCGCCCACGAGCGGTCCGATGATCACGCCGCTCGGGATGGCGGTCTGGAGCGAGCCGAGCGCGTAGCCCATCTTTTCCCGCGGTGCCGTGGAGACGACGAGCGCGACCGCCGCGGCGATGAAGCCGCTGACGGCGCCTTGAAGAATTCGGAGCAGGAGGAGCTGGCTCGGCGACGTGGCGAAACCCATCACCGCGGTGATGAGGGCCAGACCCAGCGCCGCCCGCATCACCATCAGCTTCCGCCCATGGCGGTCGCCGAAATAGCCCCAGATCGGCGTGGCAATGGTGGCGGCGAAGAAGGGGGCCGCGTAGAGAAGCCCGCTCATCGTCTCCAGCTCCCCCTTCCCCGTGACGCCGAGGGAGCGGAGATAGAGCGGAAGGAACGGGAGGAACATGCTCATGCCGAGCATGGTGAGGAACTGCGCCAGCCAGAGCGCGCCGAGCGTCCGCCTCCAGGGGGCCGCGTCCCGGCCCATGCCGAGCAGTTCGCCGAAGAAACTCAGGAGGCCGCCGCTACGCCGGGCCGCCCTCGAGCGCGCTCATGCAGGCGTCGCAGGGGCAGATGCGTCGGAGGTAGTCGTACGAGTATATCCCGGTGGTGTGCCCGTCGCTCCAGTCGAAGTGAAGCGCGTACTGGCCGACCGTGCGCGCGGCCGCCACGGCGACGTCGGGATTCACGTGCTCCTCGAAGACGAGCCGCTGGCCGGTCATCTCGCTCACGCACTGGGCGCAGGGGCAGCGGCCGCGCAGATAGCGGGCGCCGTAGACGCTCTCGTGCCCGTCGGCCCACGCCACGGTGAATCGCTCGCCCCCCTTCTTCCGGAGCCCGACCGGCGTCGTCTGCTCGGGGGTGAGCGGCGTCACGCTACTCCTCCACGATCGAGAGGGCGATGTTCTTGAATGCCCGCATGCTCACCTGCTGCGCCAGTTTTCCGGTGATTTCACGAAAGGCGAGCCCCGACGGCGATTCGGGCTCGGCGACGGAGACCGGCGTGCCGCGATCGGAGTAGCGGCGGATGGCGATGTCGAGCGGAATCTCGCCGAGGAACGGAATCTTCATCGACTCCGCCGCGGCCTTCGCGCCTCCGTGGCCGAACAGCTCGTCGCGCTCGCCGCAGTGCGGGCAGAGGTAGTACGACATGTTCTCGACGATGCCGAGGATCGGCACCTTGGTCTGCTGGAGCATGCGAAGCGTCTTCATGGCGATTTGCAGGCCCACGTCCTGCGGCGTGGAGACGATCACCGCTCCCGTGACCGGAACGGTCTGCACGAGCGTCAAGTGGACGTCGCCCGTCCCGGGCGGAAGGTCGACCACCAGGTAGTCGAGCTCGCCCCAGTTCACGCCGAGAAGGCACTGCTGGAGCGCCTTGTGCGCCATCGGGCCGCGCCAGATGAGCGGCTGGTCGCCGGGCGTCAGGTAGCCCATCGACATGAGACGCACGCCGTGGGCGAGGCCTGGCTGGATCGTGTTGTCGGCCAGCGGCTCGGCCGGCGTCCCGGTCTGCATCATGATCGGGATGCTCGGACCGTAGATGTCGGCGTCCAGGAGCCCCACGCGGGCGCCGCTCGACGCGAGCGACGCGGCGATGTTCGAGGCGACGGTCGACTTCCCCACGCCCCCTTTCCCGCTGCCGACCGCGATGATGTTCTTCACGGTCTTCAGAGCCGACGTGTCGGGGGCCAGCGCGCGGCGAACCTCCGCGGTCATGTTGACCCTCACGTCGGTCGTGCCGGGCACGCTCGTCAGGACCGCTTGCCGGGACTGATCGCGAAGTCGATCCTTGACCGGACAGGCGGGGGTTGTGAGATTCACGTCGAACGCGACGACGCTTCCCTCGATTTTCATGTTTCGGATGAAGCCGAGGGCTACGATGTCGCGGTGCAGGTCCGGATCCATCACGGACCGGAGGGCATCCAAGACTTGAGCTTCGGTGATGGCGGGGCCGGTCATGATTGCTCCACAATGGAGGTTACGGGCGAATCGGAGCGTTCTATGGTATCAGCCTCTGGAGCCCTCCGGTATGGGAATCACCCGGTTCCGACGACCTTCTCCAATGCGCCTAGGAAGGACTCTTCTCTACAGACGCCTATGACCACGGAAACGATGCAGCGGGAAACGCGCCTCTCCATCCACGGGATGACCTGCGCCGGATGCGTGGCAGCGGTGGAGCACGCGCTGAAGCGCGTTCCCGGCGTGGAGAGCGCGGCGGTCAATCTGGCCACGGAGGAGGCGCTCGTCGTCGCGGCGCCGGACGCCTCCGTCGCGGCGTTGGTGAAGGCCGTGGAATCGGCCGGCTATCGCGCCGCTCCCCGCGCCGCTTCGTCCGGCGCCGATCGCGAGCGGATGCGGCTGGAGGAAGAGCGCGCGAATCGCCGCCGGCTCCTCCTCGCCGCAGCCTTCGGCCTCCCCCTGATGCTCGTCCATCTCTTCGTCCACGACATGGGCGCGGCGCGATGGCTCGGGCTGCTCTTCGCCACCCCCGTGCAGTGGATCGCCGGATGGCCGTTCCACCGGCGGACCGCGGTCGGGCTCCGCCACGGCATGTTCGACATGAACACGCTCGTCACGCTCGGAACCGGCTCGGCCTACCTCTATAGCCTCGCCGTCACGCTGGCGCCGGCCTGGTTCGAATCGTCCGGCCTCGGCGGGCATGTCTACTACGACACGGCGGCCATGATCGTGGCGTTCGTTCTCCTCGGCCGCCTACTCGAATCGCGCGCGCGGCGGCAGACGGGAGAGGCGGTGAAGGCGCTCCTGACCCGCCGGCCGGCCACCGCGCGGCGGCTCACGATGGCCTCCCCGCTCGCGGCACGGCAGGTGACGCCGCTCGACCAGATCGCGCGCGGCGACTGGATCGAGATCCTCCCCGGCGAGACGATCCCGGTCGACGGCCTGATCGAGCAGGGATCGACCGAGGTGGACGAATCGATGCTGACGGGCGAACCGCTCCCGGTCGCGCGCGCCGTCGGCGATCCGCTGGCTGCGGGAACGGTGAATCGCTCGGCCCCGGTCCTTCTCCGCGCGACCCGCGTCGGCGATGACACGACCCTCGCACGGATCGTCCGGCTGGTCGAGGAGGCGCAGGGGGGAAAGGCGCCGCTTCAGGCGCTGGCCGACCGCGTGGCCGGCCGCTTCGTTCCCGCCGTCCTCCTCATCGCGCTCCTCACGTCGGCGGCGTGGCTTCTCTGGGGTCCACCGCCGGCGCTCCGCTACGCGCTCGTGGCCTTCGTCTCGGTCCTCATCATCGCCTGCCCCTGCGCCATGGGCCTCGCCACGCCGACCGCGATCCTCGTCGGGACGGGAGTCGGCGCGCGGCGCGGCATCCTCCTTCGCGGGGGAGAAATCTTGGAAAGGGTCGGAAAGCTCTCGATCGTGGTCCTCGACAAGACGGGGACCCTCACGCGCGGCGAGCCGGCCGTGACCTCGTTCCTGGCGGCTCCGGGCGAGGACGCGGCGCGCGTTCTTCGTCACGCGGCGGCGATCGAGGCCGGCTCCGAGCATCCGATCGCGCGCGCCATCGTCCGCCACGCGCGCTCCGGCGGCGGCTCGAAGTCGCTCCCCTTCGCCGAGGGGGTGAACGTGATCCCCGGCCACGGCGCGCAGGGGAAGGTCGGCGGCGTCTCGGTGCGGGTCGGCTCCTTCGGCTTCGCGGCCTTCGCGGGACGCGCGCCCGAGGAACTCCGCGTGGCAGCCGAGGAAGCGGCGGAGCGGGGAGAGACCGTGGCGTGGGTCGGCATCGGCCAGACGACCGCAGGGCTCTTCGCCCTGGAAGATGCGCCTCGCGAGGAGGCGGCGGAAGCGGCGGCGCGCCTGAAACGCCGCGGCCTCCGGCTCGTGCTCGCCACCGGCGACCGCGAGGCGCCGGCGCGGCGGCTCGCCGCGTCGCTCGGGATCGAGGAGGTCCACGCGTCGCTCTCCCCCGAAGACAAGGTGGCGCTGATACGCCGGCTCCAGGAGGGAGGAACGGCGGTCGCCATGGTCGGCGACGGGCTCAATGACGCGGGAGCACTGGCGGCGGCCGACGTCGGGATCGCGATCGGAAGCGGCACCGATGTCGCCATGGAGGCGGCCGACATCACGCTGGTTCGGGGCGGCCTGGGCGCCATCGCCGACGCCCTCGACCTCTCGCGGCGAACCCGGCGGACGATCATCGAGAACCTGGTCTGGGCCTTTGCCTACAACGTGATCGCTATTCCGCTGGCGGCCGGAGCGCTCTTCCCGCTGACCGGGTGGCTTCTCCATCCGACCGTGGCGTCGGCGGCCATGGCCATGAGCAGCGTCTCGGTCGTGGGCAACAGTCTCCGCCTGCGGGGGTGGAAGCCGGGCCGATAGGTCGTGAGGCGCTGCCTAGCGGCGTCCGTACCACTATGGTAGAGTTTCGGGCTGGCGTGTCGCGCCCACGAGCGGCAACCGGGATCCGCCGCGCGACCGATCGACCTCAGGAGGGTTGCATGGCTGTTTCGACAGACGAGATGAAAGGCCTCTACTACTACATCAATCTCGTCCGGCAGGTGGATGAGCGCTGCCGGCGTCTCTTCAAGCAGGGCCGGTTCCAGGGAACCTTCTTCAGCGCGGTCGGGCAGGAAGCGACCGTGGTCGGACCCTGCTACGGGCTCCGCCCCGACGACTTCATCGGCATTCAGCACCGCGAGATCGGGGCCGTCATCACGAAAGGGATGCCGATCAAGTACCTCATGGCGCAGCTCTTCGCCCGGAAGGACAGTCCCGACCGCGGCAAGAGCCACCCCTGCCATTACGGCTGGAAGCCGATGGGGATCGTGACCCCCGCCTCCACCATCGCGGCGCAGACCGTGATCGTGACCGGCTCCGCGCTTGCCTGGAAGATCCAGAAGAAGGACAACGCGGCCGTCTGCTTCGTCGGCGAGGGCGCCACCTCGAATGGCGCCTGGCACGAGGCCCTGAATTTCGCGGGCATCCACAAGCTCGCCTGCGTCTTCGTCGTGCAGAACAATCTCTGGGCCGAGTCGGTTCCGGCCAGCATGAGCATGCCGATCGAGAACGCCTCGGACCGGGCGAAGGCCTATGGCATGCCGGGCATCACCATCGACGGCAACGACCTACTCCTCACCTACGAGACGACGCACGATGCGGTGCGCCGCGCCCGCCGGGGCGAGGGTCCGACGCTCATCGAGATGAAGACCTACCGCTGGTACGGCCACTCGGAGATCGATCCCGCCAACTACCGGACGACCGAGGAAGTGGAGTACTGGAAGAAGCGGGATCCGGTTCCGCGGTACGAGCGGCTCCTGATGGAGCGCGGTGTCATCGACGAGACCTACAAGCAGGCGACGTTGCAACGGATCGAGCGGGAAATCGAGGAGGCGATCGAGTTCGCCGAGCGCTCCCCGCACCCCGATCCGAGCGAGATCACGGAGGATGTCTACGCCCCGCTCTAATAGCCGCGGGGGGGGACGCGCCCCGGCGCGCCAGAGCGGCAGGAGCGCCGTACCCGGCAAGGCCCCGCGCGAATCGCGCGTCGACATGGTGCAGCTCGTGCTGCCGAACGACGCGAACACGCTCGGAAACGTGCTCGGCGGGATGGTGCTTCACTGGATCGATCTGGCGGCCGCCGTCGTGGCGCACCGCCACTGTCGTACTCAATGCGTCACCGCCTCGATCGACCAGGTGTCGTTCGAGGCGCCGATTCGAGTCGGACAACTGGCCCTCATCACGGGCCGCCTGACCTACGCCGGCCGCACCTCGATGGAGATCCGCGTGGACGTGCAGTGCGAGGATCTCCTGACGGCGCGCCGGGTCCAGACGAGCACGGCGTATCTGACCTTCGTCGCCATCGACAAGAAGGGACGGCCGGTCCCGGTGCCGCCGCTGCTCCTGGAAACCGAACACGAACGGCGTGAAGCGCGCGCGGCGGAAGCGCGGCGAGCGGAGCGCCTGAAGAAAGCCCACCACGCCGAGAGGGAGATCACGCGTCGATGAAAACGATGGATAGCGCCCCGGCCGCGGCCGCGGCGCCGAGCGACACCCAGACGATCAACTACATCGAGGCCATCAACCAGGGGTTGGCCGAGGAGATGGAGCGCGACGAGCGCATCTTCCTCATCGGCGAGGACATCGCCAGCTATGGCGGCGTCTTCAAGGCCACCAAGAATCTGTACGAGCGCTTTGGCGCGCTCCGCGTCATCGACAGCCCGATCTCCGAGAACTTCCTGGTGCAGGGCTCCGTCGGCGCCGCGCTGGCAGGCCTCATCCCCTCGCCCGAGATCCAGTTCGACGACTTCACCTCGCTCGCCATGGACGGAATCGTGGAGCACGCGGCCAAGATGCGTTACCGCTCGGGCGGCATGTGGACCTGCCCGATGGTCATCCGCGTCTGCTGCGGCGGAGGCGTCGGCGGAGGGATCTACCACTCGCAGTTCAACGCCTCCTGGTTCATGCATAGCCCCGGCCTGGTGGTCGTCGCGCCGTCGAATCCGTACGACGCGAAGGGACTCCTGAAGTCGGCGTTCCGCGGACAGAACCCGGTCCTCTATTACGAACACAAGCGGCTCTACCGCACGGCGAAGGGGCAGGTGCCGAAGGGCGACTACGTCGTGCCGCTCGGCAAGGCCGCCGTCGCGCGCGAGGGGCGCCACGTCACGATCGTCTCCTACTCGCTCATGCTCCAGCGCTCGCTCGAGGCCGCCACCAAGCTCGCGGCCGAGGGGATCGAGGCGGAGGTCGTCGATCTTCGGACGCTGCTTCCCTACGATCACGAGACGATTCTCAATTCCGTCAAGAAGACCTCCCGCTGCGCGGTGGTCTACGAGAGCAGCCGCACGATGGGCGTCGGCGCGGAAATCGCCGCCATGGTCGCTGAGGAGGGCTTTGCCTACCTCGACGCGCCGGTCATCCGCATCTCGCCGCCCGACGCGCCCCAGGAACCGTTCGCGCCGACGATGGCCGATCACTATTTGCCGAACGCCGACCGGATCGCCCAGGCGATCCGCGATCTGGTCGCCTACTAGGCCCTTCGGGCCCACAGGGAGGAAGGATGCCTACCACCATCATCGTGCCGCAACTCGGCGAGAGCGTGGTCGAGGGAACGATCGGGAAGTGGCTGAAGAAGGTCGGCGACCCGATCGCCAAGGACGAACCAATCGTCGAGATCATCACCGACAAGATCAACATCGAACTTCCGTCGCCTCTGGCCGGCACGCTCGGAAGGATCACGGTGGCCGAGGGCCTGGTCGCGCAGGTTGGCGACGAGCTGGGAGTGATTCTCGCCGCGGGCGAGTCGCTGGGCGCATCGGCCAGCGCGCCGTCCGCCACCGCGGCGGTGCCGGCGCCCAGCCATGCCACGCCCGCTTCGTACACACCGGCCCCCAGCTACGCCCCGGCCTCCAGTGCGACCGCTACGCTGCCCTCGCCTTCCTCCTCCGACGGGATGCGGCTCTCGCCCGCCGTCCGGAAGCTGGTGAAGGAGCACGGCGTCGAGGTGGCGCAGATCCGCGGCTCCGGCATGGGTGGACGCGTGACGCGCGAGGACGTCCTCACGCATCTGGACGCCCGAAAGCTCGCTCCCGGTATGCCCGGTGCGATGGCGGCGCCGGGGATGGCCCCCGCCATGGCGCCTTCGGCGATGACCCCGGCGCCGGCGACGCGGCCCCTCAAGGCGATTCCCGCCGCAGCAGTGACCCCGGCCGGGACGCGCGAGGAGATCGTCCAGCCGCTCACGACGCTCCGGAAGAAGATCGCCGAGAACATGTCGAAGGCGCGCCACACCGCGGCTCACTGCTCGGTGACCGACGAAGTCGACATGACGGCGCTGGTGGAGCTCCGGGCCCGGCTGAAGGAGAGGGTGAAGGCCGAGTACGGGCTAAACCTGACCTACATGCCGTTCATCACGAAGGCGGTGGTCCGCGCGCTCAAGGAGTATCCGGTCCTGAAC
>JANOOP010000017.1:0-3933 GCA_031421415.1 Candidatus Eiseniibacteriota bacterium | reverse complement strand
GGCGTCGGCCGGGTCTTCCTTCAGCGTGGGGAGAAATGCCTGGGACAGGCGCATCGCGTCGTCGTTCCTCTCAGGGATTCCTGGAATCGTGGATGAGATCGTCGACCGTGTAGAGTCCCGGGGCGCGGCCATGGACGAAGCGCGCGGCCCGAAGCGCCCCGCGGGCGAAGACGCTCCGATCGTACACGGTATGGACCAATTCGAGCGTTTCGCCGTCGCCGCTCAGGATGACGCGGTGCGTTCCGGGGACCGTCCCGGCGCGGATCGCGTGCGTGGCGACGGCGCCTCCCGCCCGGCGCGTGCCGCCGATCGACCCGAGCGCCGCTGCCAGGTCGAGCGCGGTTCCGCTCGGCGCGTCCTTCTTCCCCGCGTGGTGCTGCTCCACGACGTCGGCCACGTAGGCCGCCCGTGCGGCAGGCGGAAGGAGGGCGAGCCACCGGCGCGCCACCGCGACGCCGAGACTGAGATTGCGGGCCCGCACGATCGCCGACCGCCGCCCGAGCGCCTCGACGCGGCCCTCCAGCTTGTCGTCGAGCCCCGTCGTCGCCAGCACGGCCGCTCGCGGCGACGTCTCGAGCGCGGCCACCAGGCTCTCCGTCCCGGCGGCGAGGCTGACGTCGACCACCACGGCGTCTGGAGGGAGCGCCTCGAGATGCTCGGCGCGAAACGCGGTCCCCTCGATCCAGCGACAGCCGGGGGGGCATTCCCCCTGGGCTCCCCCGGAGGCGACGCAGGCAGCCAGCGCGAAGCGTTCGCCATCCTCCGGCGCCGCGAGGAGTTTTCGGATCTCCGACCCCATCCGGCCCGTCGCGCCGAAGAGAAGAAGCGGAATCGCGGTCATGCTCCGGCCCGCGCCGGGGCGCCGGGGCGAAGCCCCGATCGATCGAGCGCGTCCTCCACCGCGCGCGCCGTCTCCGGCCGCACCGGCACGAGCGGGAGGCGAAGTTCCCCCGTCGTGAATCCGAGCAGCGCGAGGGCATGCTTCAGCGGTCCGGGATTGGTTTCCAGGAAGAGCGCGCGGAAAATCGGATGGAGCCGCCGGTGGATCGCCTCGGCCTCGGCCAGGCGGCCCGCCCGGAAGTGGCGCTCCATTTCGACCAGTTCCGCGGGCGCCAGGTGCGCCGCCACCGATACGACGCCCCGCGCGCCGATCGCGAGAAGCGGAAGGAAGAGGGAGTCGTCCCCCGCCAGCACGGCGATGTCGCACCGGGCGCGAATCGCGCTCGCGTGATCCACCGATCCGCTCGCCTCCTTGATGGCGGCGATGCGCGGATGCTCCGCGAGGCGCGCCACCGTTTCGGACGACATCAGGACGCCCGTGCGCGACGGAACGTTGTAGAGCACGATCGGGCGGTCGACGGCGTCGGCGACGGCGCGATAGTGCGCGATCTGCCCCTCGGGAGTCGGCTTGCACGAGTAGGGGGTGATGACCATGAGCGCGTCGGCCCCGAGCGAGATCGCTTCCCTCGAGAAGGCGATCGTCTCCTCCGTGTTCGCCGTGCCCGTGCCGGCGACAATCTTCGCCTTCCCGTTCGCGGCGGCGACCACGGTCCGGATGACGAGCGCGCGCTCCTCGCGGGTCAGCGAGGTCGCTTCGCCGGTGCAGCCGCAGGGGTAGAGCGCGTGGACGCCGCGCGAGACGAGGTGCTCGGCCAGCCGGCCCAGCGCCTCCGCGTCGACGGCCCCCTTCCGGTACGGCGTGACGACAGCGACGCCGACTCCCTCGAAGATCGATCGAGATTCGCTCATCGTGGTTCCTCCTGCGGCTCCGGCCCTGGCGGTGAAGCGGCCGGGGCGGGCGGGAATGTGAGAACGAAGGGTCCCCGAGTCTCCTCGGGGCCTACCGTGATCGTCTCCTCCAGCGCAACGGACGCTCCCGGGATCGCGCTCGTCGCCGGCGCCCCCGCGCGCGCGGCTCGCGCTGTTGTCGGCATCCGCCTGGCCGAGAGCCGGTAGCTTCCCTCAGGCACGCGCACGGCGAAGATCCCCGGCCCGATCCGTTCGACGCGAGCGATCAGAGTCGAATCGGCCGAAGCCCGCGCCTCGACGAGGAAGCGCGCCGAGGAATCGGGCGAGGCGATCGACCCGTTCAGAATCCCCGGAGCCTTCGGATCGACCGCGACGATGTTGATACTATCCGCGACGCTTCGTTCGGGTGTCAACCGAACGACCGTCCCATGTCCGGCGACCACCTCCAGCTCCCGGTCCAGGTAGGAGTCGCCGTTTCGGTCGAAGAAGGCGTGCACCGTGTACCCGCGGTCGAGCGACAGCCCGGAGAACTGGTAGACGCCCGCGGTGTCGGTCTCCGTCTGGTACGTCGGTTCGAAGGCGCCGGTCGTGTCGGGCCGCAGACCGAGTGAATCGGGAAAGAGCAGGATCGGAACGCCGGCGACCCCCAGCGTCTTCGCCCGTACCCGCCCCTCGATTCGTCCGACCGCGAGCGCAGGGCCGGTGGAGAAGCGGAGCTGAAGCCTCGACCCGAGCGGCACCCCTCGAAGGTCTCGCGCTCGACCGCTCAGGAAGAGCTGGTAGGTCGTCCCCGGCTCGAGCGAATCGCCCCACTCGATCCGGAACCGGTGTCCGCTCCAGCGATAGGAGAGCCGTCCCGGCGGCGGATAGAGCCGGAGATTGTCGCGAACGCTCGCGCGATCCATCGCCTCCGAGAAGAGGAGTTCGATGCCCGTGCCGGAGGAGACGTTCACGGCGCTGTCGGCGGGCGACGTGGCCAAGACCTGAGGCGGCGTCGTGTCGCGCGGCCCTCCCGGAGGCGGCAGCGAGCGGGCGCATCCGGCGAGGGCGAGGAGAAGGAACAGGGCGCGCACCCGCCGCGGGAGAGGGCCACGAGGGCTCCGCTCCGCCGCCCGGCGCGCGTCAGGGGCGGCGCGCGTCACCGGCGCCGAGCAGCTCCCAGAGAACCGCCTTCTGCGCGTGGAGTCGATTCTCCGCCTGCGCGAAGACCCTGGAGCGCGGGCCTTCGATCACCTCGTCGGTGATCTCCTCGCCGCGATGCGCGGGAAGGCAGTGAAGGACGATCCCGGTCGGCTTCGCCGTCGCGAGGAGCGCGGCGTCGATGACGAAGGGACGGAAGATCGGAAGCCGCTTCTCGCGCTCCGCCTCCTGACCCATGCTCGCCCAGACATCGGTGTAGAGCACGTCGGCGCCTGCCGCCGCCGTCGCCGCGGAGCGATGGATCTCCACCGTTCCCGGGCCGTTCGCACGGACCCGCGCGATCAGATTCGGGTCGGGGTCGTACCCTTCCGGGCAAGCGATCCGGACCGTGAGCCCGTAGAGCGTCGCCGCCTCGATCCAGGAATTGGCCACGTTGTTCCCATCCCCGATGAAGGCCACCACCGCCTTGTCGAAGTCGATGCCGCATTCGCGCATCGTCAGGAGGTCGGCCAGGATCTGGCACGGGTGGAGCCAGTCGGTAAGGCCGTTGATCACCGGGATCGAGGCGTGGCGTGCCAGGTCCACGGTCAGCTGATGGTCGAACGTGCGGATCATGATTCCGTCGACGTAGCCCGACAGGACGCGCGCCACGTCCTGGGCGGGCTCCCGCGAGCCGATTCCGATCTCCTTGTCCGTGATGAAGAGCGAGGAGCCGCCGAGCTGCGTCATCGCGACCTCGAACGAGAGCCGCGTCCGGAGGCTCGGCTTGTGAAAGAGGACGGCGAGCGTCTTCTGCGACAGTTCCTGGTGCGCGCGCCCGGCGCGCAGATCGGCCTTGAGGCGCAGGGCGACGTCGAAGAGGCGATCGGCCTGGTCACGGGTCAGATCGGCGAACGACAAAAGGTCCCGCTTCATTCGTGGCGCTCCATCTGGAAAGAGGGTCTCATCGGAATCGGCTCCAAGGGCTGCCTCGCTAGGCGCGCGGATGGGCGCGCTCGTACGCGGCCTTGAGCCGGCGACGGGTCACGTGCGTATAGATCTGGG
>JANOOP010000016.1:0-12314 GCA_031421415.1 Candidatus Eiseniibacteriota bacterium | reverse complement strand
GTGCTCTTGACGGAGCGGATGCGCCGCCGAATGTCGCGAAGTGTCGCCACGTCGTTAGGCCTTCTTCAACCGCGCTTGGAACGCCAACTTGTACTGCTCGATCGCCTTCTTCAGCTTGGCCTCGTTCGCGTCCGTCAGCTCGAACTTGGCTCGGAGATCGTGCATGAGGTCGGCGAACTCTTTGTCGAGGTAGGCGTAGAAACCCTCCTCGAAGGAGCGGATCGACGTCGTCGGCAGATCGTCCAGGTACCCGTTCGTGCCGGCGTAGATGATCGCTACCTGCCGCTCCACCGAGAGCGGCTGGTACTGACCCTGCTTCAGGAGTTCCACCATCCGCTCACCGCGCGTCAGCTGCTCCTGCGTCGCCTTGTCGAGGTCCGAGCCGAACTGCGCGAACGCCGCCAGTTCGCGGTACTGCGCGAGGTCGAGGCGGAGACGGCCGGCTACCTTCTTCATCGCCTTGGTCTGAGCCTTGCCGCCGACGCGCGAAACCGAGATCCCGACGTTGATGGCGGGGCGGACGCCGGAATAGAAGAGATCGGTTTCGAGGAAAATCTGTCCGTCCGTGATCGAGATGACGTTCGTCGGGATGTACGACGACACGTCACCCGCCTGTGTCTCGATGATCGGAATGGCCGTGAGCGAGCCGGCGCCGAGCTTGTCGTTCAGCTTCGCCGCGCGCTCGAGAAGGCGCGAGTGGAGATAGAAGACGTCTCCGGGATACGCCTCGCGGCCCGGCGGACGGCGAAGAAGCAGCGAGAGCTGGCGGTACGCCGCCGCGTGCTTCGTGAGATCGTCGTAGATCACCAGCGCGTGACCGCCGCGGTCGCGGACGTCCTCGCCGATGGCGCAGCCGGTGAAGGGCGCGATGTACTGGAGCGGCGCCGACTCGGACGCGCCGGCCGAGACCACGGTCGTGTAGTCCATGGCGCCGCGGTCCTCGAGGATCTTCACGACCTTCGCGACGGTGTAGTCCTTCTGGCCGACGGCCACGTAGATGCAGCGGATGCCGGCGGTCTTCTGGTTGATGATCATGTCGATCGCGACAGCGGTCTTGCCCGTCTGGCGGTCGCCGATGATCAGTTCGCGCTGGCCACACCCGATCGGGATCATCGAGTCGATGGCCTTGAGGCCGGTCTGCACCGGCTGATTCACAGGCTGGCGGTCGACCACGCCGGGGGCACCGCCCTCGAGCGGCCGGACCCGGTCGGTCACGATCGGGCCCTTGCCGTCGATCGGCAGGCCGATGGCGTTCACCACGCGGCCGGCCATCGCGTCGCCGACGGGAACGGAAGCGAGGCGTCCGGTGCGGCGCACCGTGTCGCCCTGCTTGATCTGCTCCGCGGAGCCGAAGAGCGCGACGCCGACGTTGTCCTCCTCCAGGTTCAGCACGACGCCGGTGACGTCGCCCGGGAAGAGCACCAGCTCGCCCGCCATCGCGTCGTCGAGACCCCAGACACGGGCGATCCCGTCGCCGGTCTGGAGCACCGTCCCGACGCTTTCCATCTTGAGCCGGGACTCGTATTTCTCGAGCTCCTGCTCGAGTACCGCACTGACTTCCTCGGGCTTGAAGGCCATGCCGATCCCCTAACCGTTAACCGTGGACTCGCGTCTGGAGGAGCTGACGCCGGATGCGCCAGAACTCCGTGGCGAGGGTGCCGTCGATGACTTGATTGTCCATGGAGACGACCGCGCCGCCGATGACGGCGGGGTCGGTCTCTCGCGTGACCACGACTCGAAGGCCCGAACGGCGGCTGAGCGCGTCTGCCAGCCGCTCTGCCTGGGCGTCGTCGAAGGGAACCGCGCTCCGCACCGTGGCGCGCACGATGCCCTGTGCCTGTTCCGAAAGCTTGTGAAACTCGCCCGCGATGCTGACGAGGTGATTCAGCCGCCGGCGCCGCAAGAGCAGCATCAGGAGGCCGTAGACGGGGGGGCCGAATTGGGGCCGCCACCGCTGCTCCAGAAACGCCAGCTTCTCCGCGCGCGCGATGTTCGGCGTCTCGAAGAACCGCCGCACGCGGACGTCGCGGGTGAAGAGGGCCGCCAGCTCTTCCAGCTCGCGCTGAGTCTGCTCCAGATCGCCGCGTCGCTGCGTGAGCGAAAGAAGGGCGCGCGCATAGCGGCGCGAGAGGCTGACCGAGATCACCGCGCCGACTCCACTTCTTTCAGAAACCCGTCGACGAGCTTCTTGTGTTTCTCGGCGTTCAGCTCTTCGCGGACGACCTTCCCCGCGATGTCCATCGCCAGTTTCACGACGTCGTCCCGGAGCATGATCCGCGCCTTGTCCCGTTCGAGCACGATGTCCTCGCGCGCGCGGGTCAGCGTCTCTTGCGCTTCCTTCCGCGCCAGATCGCGAAGCTCGGTCCCGATGCGCTGGCCCTCGGCCACCGCCGCCTGGATGCGTTCGCGGCTCTCGGTCTCGATCCGCTTCAGATGGCCCTCGTACTGCTGCTTCAGGTCAGCGACCGCCGTCTTCCCTTGCTCGATCCGCTCGTATTCCGCCTGGATGCGCTCCCGGCGCTCTCTCATCGGCGGGTAGATGATCGCCATGAAGGCGCCCCGCACGAGAAAGAAGAAGATGGCGAACGAGATCGCGTGTGCGAGAAGCTGATTCCAGTGAATGAGATTCATGTCGTGGCTTCGGGCCCCGGGGGCGTCCGGCATCGGAGGCCGGACGCTGCCTCCGTCGCCTTACTGGATCTTTCCCGAGAGGATGAACATGGTGACGAACGCGTAGATCGTGAGGGCTTCGATGAACCCGAAGCCGATGATCATCGCGACCTGGATCTTCGGGAGCACTTCGGGCTGGCGACCCATGGCCTCCATGGCGCCACGGCCCATCAAGCCGAGGCCGATTCCGGAGCCGATGGCGGCGAGACCGATGCCAATCGGGAGCGCAAGACCGAGAGTAGCGGCGAAATTCATTGGTTCACCTCCTTGAGACGTGACGCGTGGGGGACATGGTTTCCAACATCAGTGAGCATGGCCGCCCTCCTCGTGCGCATGCGATTCGTGCGGAATCATCATGTAGAGGTAGACGGTCGTCAGGAGCGAGAAGATCAATGCCTGCACGATGGCGGTGAGCGTCTGGAGTAGCATGAAGAGTGCGGTGATCCCCGCCATCGGGGGGACCGCGAGCGCCAGGAGGCTCGCCTTCAGGCAGAACGCCGTGACACCGACGAAGACGACGATGAGCGTATCCTCTCCGAAGATATTACCGAAGAGACGGCACGACAGGCTAACCGGCTTCACCAGCTCGCCCAGCACGTGCACCGGGATCATCACCGGAAGCATGCAAAAACCGATCACGTCGCGCGGCGAGCCGGCGAGGTGGTCGAGATAGCCGAGCGGCCCGAGGTTGATGAGACCCGAGACCTGAACGGAGAGGAACGTCACGAGGGCTAGCGCGAGCGTGACATCGACAGTCGAGGTGGAGGACTTGAAGCCGGGGATAATGCCGATCAGGTTCATCACGAGGATATAGAAGAAGATCGACATGATGAACGGGAAGTACTTGGGGAGATGCTTTCCGAGCATCCCGCCGCAGACGTCCTCCATGCTCTCCACGATCCACTCGATGGCGTTCTGCATGTGGCCCGGCACCGGCGCCGACCGCTTCATGACCGCCTTGATGAGGATCAGAAAGACCACCCCGGCCAGCCACGCGAAGACGAGGTACTCGTTCTCGTGCATCCAGTGGACGATCGGGTTCTTCGGCGCGTAGTCGTTCGCGATGGTGATCCAGTTCGGCAGATGCGCTTCGCCGCCGCCGCCCTCTCCCTTTTCGGTGGCCGCCTCGGCATGACCCGCTTCAGCCGCGCCCGCCTCCGCGTGTCCC
Source organism: Candidatus Eiseniibacteriota bacterium (assembly GCA_031421415.1). Classification (GTDB taxonomy): domain Bacteria; phylum Eisenbacteria; class RBG-16-71-46; order SZUA-252; family SZUA-252; genus SZUA-252. The sequence goes on along the minus strand of JANOOP010000016.1, from coordinate 8,476 downwards.
TTTTCGGTGGCCGCCGCGGCTGCGGGAGGATCGTTCGCGAACGCGCGACCCGGTCCGAGCAGCGCGAGCGGGAGCGCCAGGGCGCCCGCGAGAAGAATGGTCGCGGCGAGCTTGGCCTGGCTCCGCGTGGGAGAGGCCGTTGAGGTTGCCCGCCGCGAACGTTTTGCGGCGCCGGCCGGGAAGGCCAGCATGATCGACTTGAGGAAGAGCGCCAGAAGCGGCAGGGAGAGTCCGAGCATGAGCGGCAGGAATTCGACGCCGCGCCAGCGGGTCACCGCGAAGGCGCCTCCGTAGACGATGGCGAGCTTCGCGCCGCCGAGAAGGAGTCCCTTCGCGCGCATCGTCCCGGCCGTGTCGCGGTCGTCGATCCGCGCGGCGCCTGTGAAGAGTTTCACAAGCCGGGTGAGAAAGAAGAAATTCAACGCCGACAGGATCTGACCCGCGGCAAGCGAGATCGCGGCGTTCGCGTCCGTGGGGAGCCAGAGCGCAGCGAGCACCGCGGACATGACCCACGATGCGCGGAGCGAGCGCTCGAGAAACGTTGCCGACCTGTCGGTGGAACGGACCAGGATCTAGTCCTCCCGCTGTGCCAGCTTCACAAGGTTGATCGTCTCGCGCACACCTGCCACAAAGCCGAGCCCGAGCAGTACGTACGATAGCCAGGGCGCGGTGCGGAACATCTTATCGAGATAGGTCCCGAGGAAGTACCCGACGATTGGTGCCAGGGCGAGGATGAACGGGATCGCCGACAGGACTCCGATTTGGCGCCAACCAGTGACCTTGTTCGGTTCCTTCTCGGTCACTCGTTGGCCTCCGCGTCGCTGACAGGTGCCGCGCTCGTTTGGGCGCGATTCGAAAGGACGCTTCGAGTCGAGGCGACGACCCCGAGCCCGGAAAGGTACCCGAGGGGTGCTGGAAGGGTCAACGGGAAATAGGCCCGGCACTTGCTGGGCAGCCCGCGACGCGCTCCTCCCTACTAGACGACGAAAGGGGCCGCGCCGATCCCGGCCCGGGCGCTCAATGGCGCCACAGGGCAGGCCGCGCAGGCCCCTAACTTGATGGCGGGACGCCTCTTCGCCTCCTCGGCTTCACCACACCGCGGCCCCGACTCCGCAGTGCTCTCCCCCATACAGAGGACGCCCCGCCAATTTATTTGATTTCAGCAACTTCCGCTTCAGCAGCGGACGGCAGTGAGGTAAAGCAGGCGGCGTGCCTGACTGACCCCGAGCGCGGTTTAACGGCTAAGACACTTATTGATAATAGGTTATATCTGTACCTGAGAGGCTGCGTCCAGGCTTGCCTTGGGCGCGCTGTCGCCCGCCGTCCCCGCCGTTCGCCGGTTCCGCGGCTAAATGTCCGCTAACTCACATTTTTACAATAACTTGATTCACGAACCCTCCCGGCGACGCCGCTGTCACCTCCCAGGTTCCTCCGCGCGACGCCCCTGCCCCTCGATCCGGGCCACAGAACGTTCGCGACGATTCCGATATACGCCGGTGAGCCCTCTCTCTCGGCGGCGCCGGGAGACGCTACGTGGCGAACAATCCAAGAGGAACCCATGAGCCCCAGTGAGCCGCGCTTCATCTGGCTGGAGGAGTCGGAGGAGAAGGGGCTCGTGCGTTCGGCGCTCCAGGGCAACCGGCAGGCGTTTCTCGCGCTCGCCGATCACTACCTGAGGCCGGTCTACCGTCTCGCGTATGCGCTCACGCGCGACCGCGACGCGGCCGCCGGGATCGCGCGCGAGGCCTTTGGACGAGCCTGGTTCGGACTGCAGGGGATGCCCGAAGGGAAGCGCTTCTTCCCCTGGGTGCTCCATCTCGCGCGGAACCTCTCCGTGGCGCACGCGCGTCGTCACGCCGGCGAGGCGCCGGTCATCGCCGACGTGGCGGCGGACGCTTCCGCCGGGGAGCGCGCCGACGTGGCGATGGAGCGGGCGACGCGAGAGGCCCTGCGCGCGCTTCGCCCCGACGAGCAGACGGCGCTGGCGCTTCGCATCGTGGAACGCCTCCCCCACGAGCAGATCGGGGCGCTTCTCGATCAACCCACCGTGATCGCGCTGGCGCGGCTTGCGTCGGCGCGCGGGTACCTCCTGCAGCGCGTGAACAGCGCGATGGAGAAGAGCGAGGGCGCGGCGTGATCCACGTCACTCTCCCGCAACTCTGCGCCTATCTCGACGGCGAGCTCGCCGAGTCATCGGCCGAACTCGTTCGCCGCCATCTCTCCGAATGTCTGGAGTGCATCGAGCGCTTCGCGAAGCTCGAGGCGCAGGATGAGATCCTGATCCGAATTCTCGCCGACGATCCCCAGGAAGAGTTCTTCCAGTGCCTGAGCGCTTCGATACCGCTCGGCCAACCGGCGAGCGCGGAGAGACCGGCGCCTGCCGAGCGGGAGAAGCCGGTTCCCTCGCATGCGGGACGCCGCGCCGAAGACAAACGCCGGAACCGCCTGGGTCCGCGCACCGCGTGGATCGCCGCGGGGATCGCCGCGGCGATCTGCTGTGTCGTGGCGGGAAGCGCCGCATGGGTAGCCTTCCGGCCGGCGGAGCCCGAGCCAGTAGCCCCACCGATGGTAGTGGAGCGTCAGAACGCCGCCGCCGAGACGACACCGCCCGTGGAGATGGAGCCGCTGCGGGAACAGCCGCCGGAGCCGTTGGCGGAGCCGCATTCGGAGCAGCCGCCCGAGCCAATGGCGGAGCCGCAGCACGACCCGCCCGAGCACCATGCAGAGCGAGCCGCGCAGAACGTAGTCCCCGTGCGCACCGTCATCACCGAGACGATCGTCGAGCCGGAAGCACAACACGCCGCACCCGTCCCGGTCCCCCCCGGGGCGCCGCTGCCGAGCACGCCGTCCGACCCCGTGGCCCTCGCGCTTCGTGACGCCAAGAGCGCGAGCCTGGAAGCCGCCCAGTCGAAACTCCCGGCCTCCTTCGACAAGTCGGCCGAGGCGTGGGAGCGCGCCCTTCCACTCCTGGAGAACTCGCCCGAGGCGCTCGCCGGGGGTCGCCGGGAACTGGCGCAGTCGCGCTTCCAGGCCTGGGCCGCGGAACCGACCCCAGCCCGGCGGGAGGCCGCCATCGCCTCGGCCCGGCAATACCTCCTCTACGCCCCGCCAGGACCGGATCGCGATCAGGCCTGGACCTGGCTCGGCCGCCTGAAGCACTAGCGCCTGCATCCCCTTATCGCCGCGACGATTCGCTCAAGAAAGCCGCTCCGCCCGCCGATTCATCACGCGAAGCGGAGTATCCGCGCCCAGGGCGCGCCAATCGCGAGGAATCGATCGAATGGAGTCGATGGACGAAGCCATTCTCCGGGAGTTTCTCTCGGAGAGCCTGGAGAACGCCGAGCAGGTGGAGCGGGAGCTCGTCGCGCTGGAGCGCGAGCCGGGCGATCTCAAGCGGATCGCCACGCTCTTCCGCGCCGTTCACTCGATCAAGGGGACGTGCGGCTTCTTCGGATTCACCAAGCTCGCCGCGGTGGCCCACGCGGGCGAAAACCTGCTCGGGCGGCTGCGGAGCGGCGAGCGGACGCTCACGCCGGAGATCGCGAACACGATCCTCGCTCTGGTCGACGCCCTGCGGGCGATCCTCGGCCGAATCGAGGCGACGAAGGAGGAAGGTGACGAAACCTTCGAGCCGCTCATCGCTCGACTGAACCGGCTCGACACCGAGGCCGCGGCACCGGCCCAAGAGCCCGCGCCCGCCAACGATGCTCGCCTCGACACGGAAGCCGGAACCGCCGCGCCGGCCGAGTCGAGCGTCCGCGTGGACGTCCATCTCCTCGACCGATTGATGAATCTTGTCGGCGAACTGGTCCTGGCGCGAAACCAGCTTCTCCTGGAGGTCGCGTCGTCGAACTTCGTGGATCTCCCCGCCACGGCGCAGCGCCTGAATCACGCGACGACCGAGCTGCAGGAGCAGGTCATGAAGACCCGCATGCAGCCGATCGGCGGTCTTTGGAACAAGCTCCCGCGCCTGACACGCGACGTCGCCGCCGCCTGCGGCAAGAGCGTGCGGCTCGATCTGGAGGGGGCGGAGACGGAACTCGACCGCTCGATCATCGAAGCGATGCGCGACCCGATCACCCATCTGATCCGGAACGCGATCGATCACGGCATCGAAACTTGCGCCGAGCGCGCCGGCCACGGCAAGCCCGAGGAAGGGCGCCTTCTCCTCCGCGCCTTTCACGAAGGCGGGAAGGTCCATGTCGAGATCACCGACGACGGCGCCGGCCTCCCGATCGAGCGCATTCGCGAAAGTGCCCTGAAGCAGCACCTGATCTCCGCCGAACACGCGGCGCGCATGACCGACCGCGAGTGGGCCAACGTCATCTTCCTCCCGGGCTTCTCCACCGCCGAGCGGGTGACGAACGTATCGGGGCGGGGCGTCGGGATGGACGTCGTGAAGAACAACGTGGAGCGGATCGGCGGAGCCATCGATATCGAATCGAGGCCGGGCCAGGGCGTGACGGTGCGGATCCGGATCCCGCTCACGCTGGCCATCGTGCCGGCGCTGATCGTGACCGCGGGCGGAGAGCGCTACGCGATTCCCCAGGTGAATGTGACGGAACTGATCCGGGTCGAGCCCTCGGAGGCCGCCGCCCGCTTGCCGCTCGCCTTCGATGCTCCGGTGCTTCGGTACCGCGACGGGCTCCTGCCGCTTCTCGATCTGCGGGACATCCTCCACACGCCCACCGCCCGGCAAGGCGAGCACGGAGACGAGGCGGTGTCGATCGCCGTCCTCCATGCCGACGGCGTGACCGTCGGCCTCGTGGTGGACGCGATCGTCGCGTCGCAGGAGATCGTGGTGAAGCCGCTCCTCGAGCAACTTCGCCAGATCGCCGTCTTCGCGGGAGCGACTATCTTGGGCGACGGCGCGGTCGCGCTCATTCTCGACGTGCCGGGGCTGGCGCGCCACGCCGGCATGAGCGTTCGGTCGGGCGTGCCGGGCGTGCCGGTGGGCGCGATTCTCTCGGAGACGCCGTCCGCGCCGCTACAAACGCTGGTCCTATGCCACGCCGGCGAACGCTGGACCATCGCCATCCCGCAGGAGCAGATCGCGCGGCTGGAAGAGATTCCACGACGGTCGGTCGAGCGGATCGGGGAGCGCGCCATGGTGCAGTACCGGGGCGGAATCCTTCCGCTCGTGTCGCTCGGCGCGATTCTCGATCTGAAGGGCGCTCCGGAAGCGGCCGATGCGGAGTGGCTGGGCGAGCACGACCCGCTCCCCGTTGTCGTGCACGAGCAAGACGGCCGCTCCGTCGGCCTTGTGGTGGAGTCGATCGTCGAGATCGTGGAGGAGCGGTTCGCCGTGTCGGCTTCACCCGGCGCGAGGGCCGGCTTCACCGGTGCCGTGGTGGTGCGCGGCTCGGTCACCGAACTGCTCGACCTCGAGAAACTCCTCGGTTCGTCGCCGGTCGGCCGCGATCTCGCGCCCGCGCACGCGGAAAGGGGGGCGTAGCCATGGCGAAGGGCCGGCTACTCTGCACGTTCCGGGTCGCGGATCACCTTCTCGGCCTTGACATCGCGGTCGTCCAGGAGGTTCTCCGCCGCCAGGAGATCACGCGCCTTCCGCTCTCGGCTCCGGCCGTTCGCGGCATCATCAATCTGCGCGGAAGTATCGTCCCCGCGGTCGACTTGCGCTGCTGCCTGGCGCTCCCGGCCGCGGAGCACGGCGAGGATCGCGCGACGATCGTCGTCCGCAGCCGCGAGGATGCCCCTGCCAGCCTTCTCGTGGACGAGATCGGCGACGTCGTTCAGGTGGCCGAGACGTCCCTCGAGCGGACGCCGGAGACGGTGCATGGCCTCGCGCGCCAGCTGATCCACGGGGTGTTTCCCCTTCACGACCGCCTCTTGCTCGAACTCGATCTCGGAGAAATTCTGCGAGTGGCTTATGCGTAGGAACCACGGACCCGGCGCGGCCGGGCGTCACGGAAGGAGTCCGTCGTCATGAGGTTCACGATCCGGCGCCAGCTCCTCGGCAGCGCGCTCCTTGCGCTCGCGGGGTTCGTCATTTTCGGGATCGTGGCGTTCGCCACGCTGAACGAATTGAAGATCAACGGGCCGCGGTACCTCCGCATCGTCCAGGGCAAGGACCTGGTGGCCGATCTCGTGCCGCAGCCGGTCACGCTGGTCGAGTCGTACCTGGCCGTCCACCAGATGCTGGGCGAGACCGACCGCCGCCGTCTGGACGAGTTGATCCGCGACTCCCAGGAACTCCGGAGCCAGTTCGAGGCCCGTCATCAGTACTGGGAGAAAATGCTCCCGCCGGGGACTCTCAAGACGACGCTCCACGAGAAGGCCTACCCGCCCGCCTCGGAATTCCTCCGCGTCGTGGACGGCGAGTTCATTCCGGCGGTTCGCCGGGGCGACCAGGAAGGCGCGCGCCAGATTGCCGACGGCGCGTTGAAGCCGCTTTACGAGCAGCACATGAAGGTGGTGCTCGACCTGGTGCAGCTGGCGACGCAGCAAACAACGCAGGAGGAGAAGGCGGCGCTCGCCATCGCGCGGGAGCGCTCGGCACTCGTCCCCCTGCTGGGGCTCGTCCTCGCCGGCATCACGCTCACCATCGGCCTCTTCCTCTCGCGCCGCATCGTCCGCGCCATCGAGCAGATGCGCCGCGTGGCGGAGCGGATGGCCGGCGGCGACCTGACCTGCCGCGTGCCGTACGAGGGGAGAGACGAACTCGGCCAGCTGGCCTCCTCCACGAACCAGATGGTCGATTCGCTCCGCGGCGTTCTCTCGCACATCGGAGACCGGGCGGTCACGCTGGCCACCGCTTCCGAGGAGCTCTCGTCGGTCTCGACGCAGATGATCGGAAGCGCGGAGGAGACCTCCCGCCAGGCGAGTGTGGTGTCGGCCGGATCGGAGCAGATCAGCCGCAGCGTGGAGAGCGTCTCCGTCTCGGTGGAGGAGATGATTGCGAGCATCCAGGAGATCTCGAAGAACACGAGCGAGGCGGCCCGGGTGGCGACGGTGGCCGCCAGCGAGGCCGACATCACCAACGCGGCCGTCAACAAACTCGGCGCGAGCAGCGGGGAGATCGGCAAGGTGGTGCAGGTGATCAACACCATCGCGCAGCAGACCAACCTGCTCGCGCTGAACGCCACCATCGAGGCGGCGCGCGCCGGCGAGGCGGGCAAGGGCTTCGCGGTCGTCGCCAACGAGGTCAAGGAATTGGCGAACGAGACCGCGGCGGCCACGAAGGACATCAGCCGGAAGATCGAAGCCATCCAGGCCGACACACTCGACGCCATCCAGGCGATCGGGAAGATCAGCGAGACGATCCAGCAGATCAAGGACATCTCGAACTCCATCGCCACCGCGCTGGAGCAGCAGCTGGCCACGTCGGGCGAGATCGGCCGCAGCCTGACCGAGGCGGCGCGAGGCAGCGGCGAGATCAGCGCCGGCATCGTGAAGGTGGCCGAGATCGCACGCGACACCGCCGGAAGCAGCGAGAACACGCAGCGGGCGGCCGAGGAACTGGCCCGCCTCGCGGCCGAGCTTCGGGGTCTGACGCAGCGCTTCCGCATCTCGAACGACGGCGCGCACGACGAGGCCGACGCCTCGGCCATGGCGACCCGCGCGGCCACGGCGGCGCCGGCGACGGTCATCGCGCTGGAAGCAGCGAGAGCGGCGCAGGCGACGCGGGCGTCCCGCGGTGAGGGCCGCCGCGCGGACGATTCCATGCCCTACGCGAACGCGGGCTAGCCGATGAGGACTCCTGTCATGAACCAGCGGCGCGGACCGCGCGGACCGAAACGAAGGGGAGATCGATAATGAAGGCCTTGGTGGTCGACGACTCGCGCTCGATGCGAGCGATTCTCTCGAAACAGCTACGTGAGCTCGGCTTCACCGTGGTGGAGGCTCCCGGCGGGACCGAAGCCCTCCGCGCGCTCGATCGGGACGGCCCGTTCGATCTCGTTCTCCTCGACTGGAACATGCCGGAGATGGACGGACACGAGGTGCTGACGCTCATCCGCTCGCAGGAGGCTTACCAGAGCGTCCGCGTCATGATGGTCACGACCGAGAGCGAGATGTCCCAGGTCTCGGTCACCCTGGAGGCGGGCGCGAACGAGTACCTCATGAAACCGTTCGACCGCGAGGCCCTGGTGGAAAAACTCGTTTTGCTTGGCCTGGACCCGAGCGGCCGCACGCTCTGATGGGGGACGCGATGCGGCGAGTTCGCGTGATGGTCGTGGACGACGTCTCCATCGTTCGGAGACTCGTCTCGAACGCGCTCGGCGCCGACCCCGACATCGAGGTCGTCGGGTCGGCGGCGAACGGGCGCGAAGCGCTCGAGAAGATCCCGATCGTGAAGCCTGATCTGGTCATCCTCGACTACGAGATGCCGGAGATGGACGGGATGGAGACGCTGAAGGAGATCCGCAAGCATCCCGGCGGTCCGAAGGTGATCTTCTTCTCCTCCTACACGCGACAGGGGGCGAAGGTTTCGCTCGACGCGCTCTGGCAGGGGGCCGAC
>JANOOP010000015.1:0-1961 GCA_031421415.1 Candidatus Eiseniibacteriota bacterium | reverse complement strand
AGGCGCGCCAGGTGCGCCTCGACGAGCGGGAAGGGGAAGGCGTCGTGCCCCGCGGAGACCGGCGTGTGGGTCGTGAAGACCGTGGTCGCGCGCACCGTCGCCACGGCGTCGTCGAAGGAGCGCCCACCTTCCATTCCCTCGCGCACGCGCTCCACCATCATGAGCGCCGTGTGCCCCTCGTTCCCGTGCCAGGCGTGGGGCGCGATCCCGAGCGCGCGCAGCAGGCGCACGCCGCCGATGCCGAGCACTATTTCTTGCAGAAGCCGCGTCGTCTGGTCGCCGCCGTAGAGGCGACCCGTCAGCTCGCGGTCCCACGGCGCGTTCTCCTCCAGGTCGGTGTCGAGGAGATAGAGCTCGGTCCGGCCGATGCGAACGCGCCACGCGGTCACATGAAGCGCGCGATCGGGAAGCGAGAGCTGGACGCGGACCGGCTTTCCGTCCGGAGTCAGCGCCTGCTCCACCGCCACGCGCGCTCGATCGATATGCTGGTAGAGCTCCTCCTGGCGACCTTCCACGTTCAGCCGCTGGCGGAAATAGCCCTGCGGATACATGAAGCCGATCGCGACCATCGGGATGCCGAGGTCGCTCGCTTCCTTCGTGATGTCGCCGGCCAGCACACCGAGGCCGCCGGCGTAGAGCGGAAGCGAGTTGTGGATGCCGTACTCCGCCGAGAAGAAGGCGACTTTTTTCCCCTCCAGGTCGGCGCACGCCTCCTGCCACCACGTCTCGCGCCCCGTGGTCGCGCGGTCGAGCCCTTCGATAAGGGCGCGATAGCGGATCATGGTCTCCTGGTGGCGCGCCCCTTCGACCAGCGCCTCGGAGGTGATCTCCTGGAGGACGCGGACCGGATTGTGGCGCGTGACCCGCCAGAGGTGCGGGTCGAGGCTCTTGAAGAGCTCGCGGGCTTCCAGATTCCAGGACCACCAGAGGTTCCGCGCCAGCTCGGGGAGCCGACTGAGCGCGGAGGGCATCGGTTGCATAGGGGCGAAACTGTGCCACATTCGGGGGTCCTAAGGCTAGACTCCGCCGCGATGAACGACGAAAAGGCTTCTCCCCGGCGCGCCGGGATTCTGCTCCATCCGACCTCGCTTCCAGGGCGCCATGGCATCGGGGATGCCGGGCCGGAGGCGGTTCGGTTTCTGGATTGGGCGGCTGCGGCCGGATTTTCGGTCTGGCAGGTGCTGCCGCTGGGGCCGACGGGGCTTGGAAATTCCCCCGACAGCGCTCTCTCGGTCTTTGCCGGTGGGCCGCTCCTGATTTCCCCCGAACGGCTGACGGAGTCAGGGCTTCTGCCCGCGGCGGCGCTGGAGGTCGTGCCTGGATTTCCGGACGATCGGGCCGACTTCGAGGAGGCTCGGGTCTGGAAGGAGCGGCTGTTGCGGCGCGTGTGGGAGAGCGCGAAGGCGGGGACTCTTCCGGCTGCCCGCGCCGCGCGTGAAGAGGCGGCTGCATGGGCGGCGTCGCCGGAGCGCGTCGCGTGGCTACCCGATTGGACCCTCTACGCCGCGATCAAGGAGCGCCACGGCGGGCACGCCTGGACCGATTGGGACCCGTCTTTGAGGGAGCGGGAGCCTGCCGCGATGGCCGAGGCGGAGCGGGCGCTGGGGACCGAGAGGGAGTATCACGCGTTCGTCCAGTGGCTCTTCGCGAGGCATTGGGGCGAGGTTCGCATTGCCGCGCGCGAGCGTGGGATCTCGATCCTCGGTGTCATCCCGATCTATCCCGCCATGGACTCCGCCGAAGTTTGGGCTCGGCGCGATCTCTTCCAGTTCGGCGCCGACGGAAAGCCGGAGGCGGTGGCGGGCGTGCCGCCCGACTACTTCAGCGAGACAGGACAGTTGTGGGGAAATCCGCTCTATCGGTGGGACCGTCACGAGGCGGACGGTTTCGCATGGTGGATCGCGCGGGTGCGCGCCGCGCTCGATACGTGCGATTTCCTCAGGCTCGACCACTTCCGCGCG
>JANOOP010000014.1:0-7361 GCA_031421415.1 Candidatus Eiseniibacteriota bacterium | reverse complement strand
GCCTACCGGCTCCTCGCCTCGGTCGAGGGGATCTTCGTCGAGCCGGCTTCCGCCGCGGGGATCGCGGGACTTCTGAAGATGGGCGCGCGCGGCGCGCTGGCCGGGGCCGCGACGGCGGTCTGCACCGTGACCGGGCATGGGCTCAAGGATCCCGAGCGCGCCGTGAAGGTCTCGGGCGGCTTCGACACGGTGGATGCCGAACCGGACGCGCTCCGCCGGGCCATCCTCGCGTGAGCCGCCGCCCAAGCGTCCGGTCCCGCCCGCGCCCGCGGCAACGCCGCACGGGAATTCTCCGATGGCGGGCCGTCGCCCCTGCCTCCACGTCGAACCTCGGCCCCGGCTTCGACTGCCTGGGCCTGGCGCTGGCGCTGCCGCTCTCCGTCACCGCGGAGCGGATCTCCGACGGCTTTCGCATCGCGCGGCGGGGCGAAGGGAGCGACCTGGCGCTCGATCCGCATCGCGACCCGGTCCTCCACGCGTTTCGCCATCTCTGCCGCGCCGCGCACGAGCCCGTTCCGACCGTGGCGCTCACGATCCGCTCCGCGATTCCGGTGGCGCGAGGACTCGGGAGCAGCGCCGCGGCGATCGTGGCCGGCCTCACGCTGGCGAATCACTGGCTCGGTGGCCGCTTCGGCGACAACGAGCTTCTGGCGGAGGCGATCCGGCTGGAGGGTCACCCCGACAACGTGGCGCCCTCCCTGCGGGGCGGAATGATTCTCTCCATGCCGCTCCGGCGCGGTGGCTTCGAGGCGCTCCGCTTGGCGCCGCCGCGCGGGCTCGGCATCACGCTCGTCGTTCCGGAAGTGCGCGTGAGCACGGAGAAGGCGCGCGCGCTCCTTCCGAAACGAATCGCGCTCCGCGACGCGGCCGCGAACACGGCGCGGGCGCTCGCGCTCCTCACCGTCATCGCGAGCCGGCGCTTCGATCTCTTGGCCGATGCCCTCGTGGACGTGTACCATGTGCCGCACCGCGCGCGACTCATTCCCGCCTACGACGCGGTGGTCGCGGCCGGCCGGCGCGCCGGCGCCTACGGCGTGACGATCAGCGGAAGCGGGCCGACGCTGCTCGCGTTCCACGCGCCGGGGGCGGGCGCCCGCGTCGGCGCGGCCATGATCCGCGCGTTCGCGCGCGGCGGCGTCCCCGCCCGGGCCATCCCCGGCCGGATCGCGGCACGAGGGGCTTCCGCGCACACCCTGCTCGAAACTCGGAACCGCTGACATGGGTCTCTTGGTTCAGAAGTACGGAGGAACGTCGGTCGGCTCGCCGGAGCGGATCCAGAGCGTCGCCGATCGCATCGTCCGCACGCGCCGCTCGGGGATCGATCTGGTGGTCGTCGTCTCGGCCATGGGCGACACGACCGACGAACTGGCCGACCTCGCGAGGAAGGTCTCGTCGGAGGAGCATCCCCGGGAGATGGACATGCTCCTCACGTCGGGGGAGCGGATCTCCATGGCGCTCGTCTCGATGGCCGTGAACGATCGCGGCCAGGAGGCTGTCTCGTTCACGGGCTCGCAGAGCGGGATCGTGACCGACACGTCCCACACGCGCGCCAAGATCGTGGAGATCAAGGGCGACCGCATCCGGGAAGAGCTGGCCAAGGGGCGCGTGGTGATCGTGGCCGGGTTTCAGGGCGTGAGCAAGGACCGCGAGGTGACGACCCTGGGCCGCGGCGGATCGGACACGACGGCCGTGGCGCTGGCCGCCGCGCTGGGCGCCGAGGAGTGCGAAATCTACACCGACGTGGACGGCGTCTACACGGCCGATCCGCGCGTCGTCCCCGAGGCGCGAAAGCTGCCGGCCGTCACGTACGACGAGATGCTGGAACTGGCGTCCCTGGGGGCGAAGGTCCTCCACAACCGCTCGGTCGAGATCGCGCGCCGCTTCGGCGTCCCGATCCACGTCCGTTCGAGCTTTAACGGGAACGAGGGCACGCGAATCCGAGAGGGTGGATCGATGGAAGAGGTCGTCATTCGCGGCATCGCGCACGACGCGGACGTGGCGAGAATCGCCCTCCTGGGCGTACCCGACCGTCCCGGCGTCGCGGCGGAGATCTTTCGCGCGGTGGGAGGCCACGGCGTGAACGTGCGCATGATCGTGCAGGCGAGCGGCGAGGGGGGGAAGAACGACGTCACCTTCGCGGTCGGCTCGCACGACGTGAAGACCGTCCTGCCGATCGTCGAGGAGATGCGAAAGCAGCTTGGCGCGCGCGCGTTCGTCTACGACCCCGACGTGGCCATCATCTCGGTGGTGGGCGAGGGGCTGGCGACGTCGCCCGGCACCGCCGGCGCCGTCTTCGACGCCCTCGCGAAGGCCGAGGTGAACATCGAGCTGATCAGCACGTCGTCCATCACGATCACCTGCATGGTGCGCCAGAAGGACGTGGAGCGGGCCGTCCGGTCGCTCCACCAGGCGCTTCGACTGGAGCAGGGGCCCTAGCCGCCGGCTCCGGGAGCGATTCCGCCATGGATTGGCGCGAGAAGCCATCGGTTCTGCGCCGCGGAGCGGCCCCACCGGACGGACGAGAGTCGGCGATCGTGCTTGCGATCGCCTGCGCGCTCCATCTCCTCTTCGTCCCGATCTTTCTCTACCGGACCAAGCCGTCGACGGAGATCTCGCTCCCGGAGAGCGGCGGGCCGCGCACGCGCTCGCAGCTGGTCCGTCTGTCGCCGCTTCGCACCCTGCCCGCGCCGGAGCCGGCGGCCGCCTCCGCGAAAGCGAAGCCGAAGCCGGCGCTCCTCAAGCGCTACCAGCCGGGGGCGAAGATCGCGATCCGAGAGGAACGGGCGCCGAACAAGAAAGGGAAGTCCGAGGAGACCAAGGTCGCGCCCAAGGAATCGGACGCGCCGTCGGCAGCCGATCTGGCGCCCCGCTGGTTCTCCTCCGATTCCTCGCGCGCGACGAGCGCGAAGACCGACGGCGATTTCCGCTTCGCGTACTATCTCGCGACGCTGCGGAACAAGATCGGCTCCCGGTGGGTACCTCCGCAGGGTGTCGACGCCCGCGGCCGTCCGATCAAGGCCACCGTCTATTTCCGCGTTCACCGGGACGGGCAGATCTCGCAGGCGACGATCGAGACGACTTCCGGGTATGTGTTCTTCGATCAGACCGCGATGCGGGCGCTGATCTCGGCGACGCCGCTCCCACCGCTTCCGGCGGGATTCACGGACAACTACCTGGGGGTTCACTTTGGCTTCGAATTCCAGCAATAGGCTCCTCGGCGCCGGCGCGCTCGCGGGGTTCCTCCTCCTGGCCATCGCGGCGACGCCGCGCGAGGCGGGAACGCAGACCGACGTGCGGATCGGCGTGCAGACGTCCGGCACGAACAAGTCGCCGCTCCTCCTCGCGACCTTTCGCGCCGCGGGGAACGCGGCGGGGACGGCCAGCGGCGCACGCGACGTGACGCGGAGCGATTTCGAACTCTCGGGCCTCTTCGGCGTCCGGGACGTGCCGGCGCTGGAATCGAAACTGAACCCCGAGCCCGGCCTCGCCGGCTCGGTCCGCGTGGAGGGAATGGTGGAGCCCGAGGGGCCCGGCTGGAAACTGACGGGCGAGGTGTTCGATCTCGGGACCGCCGAGTCGGTCTTTCGCCGCGCCTACTTCTTCGACCGCGCGACGCTCCGCGCGACACTTCACCGCTTCTCCGACGACGTCATCGAGGCCCTGACCGGCGAACGGGGAATCTGCGAGACGCCCATCGCCTTCGTCCGACATAGCGGGAAGGCGAAGGAGATCTGGGTGATGGACTACGACGGGGAGAATCAGCGCCAGGTGACGCACGACCGGAGCATCGCGCTCTCGCCGGCGTGGGCGCCCTGGGGGAGCGAGATCGCCTTCACTACTTTCAAGCGCGGCAATCCCGACCTCTACCTCTTCGATCTTCGCCGCGGCGCATCGTATCCCTTCTCCACGCGCCCCGGGCTCAACACGGCGCCTTCCTACTCGCCGGATGGCAAGTGGGTCGCCTGCACGCTCTCGCGCGACGGGAACGCGGAGATTTACCTGGTCAGCCGCGACGCGCAGACGGCGCGACGTCTGACGCGGAATCCACGCATCGACTCCTCCCCCTGCTTCAGCCCCACGGGGCGGGAGCTCGTCTTCACGTCGGACCGCTCCGGGTCGCCGCAGCTCTACGTGATGGACACCGACGGGGTAAACCAGCGGCTCCTCACGATGGAGGGGAAGTACAACGACTCGGCGCAGTGGTCTCCGAAGGGGGAGAAGATCGTCTACGCGGCGCGGCACGACGGGACGTTCGATGTGGTCATCATCGATTCGAACGGACAAAACCCGATCCAGGTCACCGCGGACGCGGGGCATAATGAGAATCCCCGCTGGTCGGCCGACGGCCGGAAGATCTACTTTTCCAGCTCGCGCACCGGCCGGCGACAGATCTATCTGATGAACCCCGATGGGAGCGACGTCGTCCAGCTGACGCGGGCCGACGAGAACTACAATCCATCGGCGGGACCGCGGCCCCGGAGGAAGGGATAATCCCTGCCCGGGGTGGGCCCTCTGGGCGGGTTGACGCTTCACGGGGGCTGTGCTACGGTCCGAAATTAGCCGGAAGTCCTTGCCGGACAACACTCTGACCCGAATGGGGGATCGCACGATGCGCCATACGCCACGGATGGTGAGGCTGGCGACGGCGGGCTTGCTCGCCGCGCTGTTGATGGCCCTTGGATGTGCCTCGCGCAAGCAGGTGTCGACGAGCCAGGTAGAGCCGCCGCCACCGCCGCCGCCGACGCAGCAGGAGACCACGCCGCCGCCGCCGCCGCCGCCGCAGACGGAGAGCGAACCGGAGACGCGCGCGACGCTGGCCGACGCGTTCTTCGATTTCGACGAGGCCTCGCTTCGCGCCGACGCGAAGAGCGCACTGGAAAACAACGCCAAGTGGATGGAAAAGAACTCCGGCGGGAACGTGATCGTCGAGGGACACTGCGACGAGCGCGGCTCCGTCGAGTACAACCTGGCGCTCGGAGAGCGGCGGGCCAAAGCGGCGAAGGAGTATCTCGTCTCCTACGGCATCGCGGCCGGACGCCTGACCACGATTTCCTACGGCAAGGAACGGCCGTTCGATCCGGGTCACGACGAGAACGCGTGGTCCCAGAACCGCCGCGCCCACTTCGTCGCCAAGTGATCGCCATGCGCCGTCCTCCGCGCGCCCTCCGGGCGCTTCGGGCGCCGGCCGCGAGCGTCGCGCTCGCCGCCCTCGTGGCGGCGGGCGCATTCGGCTGCGCTCCCAGCGGCTACTACCGCTCCAGCCAGTCGTCGCTCGACAGTCTGCTGACCACCCAGACGGAGGTTCTCAGACGGGTCAACACGCTCGACCGCAAGGTGGAGGCGACGCGGGAGTCGGTCCAGGCGACGCGCGCCAGCAGCGACACGCGCCTGAACGAGCTGTCGTCGCGGATGGAGGTCCTGGAAGGGAAAGTGGACGCCTCGGGCGAGCGCTTCAGCATCGTCGTCGCGAAGATCGACAATGTGAAGGAACGCCTCACTCGCGCCGATAGCGCCCGCACCGCGGCCGGTACGATGGCGCGGGATACCACCGCCATCCTCGATCCCGAAAACGCCTACAACGCTGCCTACGCCGATCTTTCCGCCGGGCGATACGATCTGGCGCGGCAGGCGTTCGGCGAGTATCTGAGGCACTATCCCGACACCGAGCGGTCGGACAACGCGCAGTACTGGGTCGGGGAGTGCCTCTACGCCACGGGCGACTTCGACGGATCGATCGTCGAATACGCGAAGGTGGCGGAACGCTACCCGAAGGGAGACAAGGTGGCGGCGGCACTCCTGAAATCGGGCTACGCGCACGCGCGAATGAACCGCCCCGAGGAAGCCAAGAGGTTGTTCCGGCAGGTCGTGCTTCGCTTTCCGAAGAGCGACGAAGCCCGCCTCGCCAAGGAACGTCTGGCAGCTAAGTCGTAATCCCAGGATGGCCGTGGGGGGACCGCGGCCCCGGTCATGAAGCACCCATGCGATTCGAGAAACTCACCACGAAGAGCCAGGAGGCCCTGGCCCAGGCCGAGTCCGACGCCGCCCGCGCCGGGCATCCCGAAGTTCGTCCCGAACACCTCCTCCTCTCCCTGCTCCGCCAGAAAGACGGCGCCGTCCGCGCGGTCCTCGATGCGGCCCGGGCCGGCGTCGGCGCCCTGGAAACCGCTGTCGAAGGCCGCCTGGCGCGCTTACCGAAGATTTCCGGCAGCCAGCAGATCGTCCTCGCCCCCGCGCTGAGCCAGATTCTCGAGCATTCGTTCGTCGAGGCCGAGCGGCTCCAGGACCAATTCGTCAGCACCGAGCACTTCCTCCTCGCCATGCTCGATCCGGGAATGACCTCCGACGCCGGCGCGCTTCTGCGCGAGCATGGCGCGACGCGCGAGGCGGTGTACCACGCGCTCCTCGAAATCCGCGGGGGGGAACAGGTGACAAGCCCCGATCCCGAGGAGAAGTACCAGGCGCTGGCGAAGTACGCGCGCGACCTCACGGAGATGGCGCGAAAGGGATCCCTCGACCCGGTCATCGGCCGGGACGACGAGATCCGCCGCGTGATCCAGGTCCTCTCCCGACGCACCAAGAACAACCCCGTCCTCATCGGCGAGCCGGGCGTCGGCAAGACCGCCATCGCCGAGGGGCTGGCGCAGCGGATCGTGAGCGGCGACGTCCCCGAGGGGCTCAAGTCGCGCCGCATCCTGGCGCTCGACCTGGGCTCGCTCCTGGCGGGCGCCCAGTTCCGCGGGCAGTTCGAGGAACGGCTCAAATCGGTTCTCAAGGAAGTGACGCGCTCGGCGGGTCAGGTGATTCTCTTCATCGACGAACTCCACACCCTGGTCGGTGCGGGGGCCGCGGAAGGCGCGCTCGACGCGTCGAATCTCTTGAAGCCGGCGCTCGCGCGCGGAGAACTCCACTGCGTCGGCGCGACGACGCTCGACGAGTACCGAAAGCGGATCGAGAAGGACGCCGCCCTCGAACGGCGCTTCCAGCCCATCCTGGTGGGTGAGCCCTCGACCGAGGACACCATCGCCATCCTGCGTGGCTTGAAGGAACGCGACGAGATCCACCACGGCATCCGCATCAAGGTCTCGGCCCTGGTGGCCGCGGCGATGCTCTCGGGGCGTTACATCGCCGACCGCAAGCTGCCCGACAAGGCGATCGACCTGATCGACGAGGCGGCCTCGCGACTGCGCATGGAGATCGATTCGCTGCCGATCGAGCTCGACGAACCGACACGGCGGGCGCGACAGCTCGAGATCGAGAAGCAGGCGCTCGCGAAGGAAAGCGACGCGGGCAGCAGGGAGCGGCTGCGCCGGCTCGACGAGGAGTTGGGCCGCCTCCAGGGCGAGATCGCCACGCTCGGGGCA
>JANOOP010000013.1:0-7956 GCA_031421415.1 Candidatus Eiseniibacteriota bacterium | reverse complement strand
CGGGCGCCGCGGCCGCTTCCGCGCCGCGCTTGAATCCGGCCGGAATGGCGTGGGAGATCTTCGCGCTGTCGGCCGCCCAGTCGACGAACTTCCCGCCGGTGGCCTTCTCGTTGTGGCACTTCTCGCAGGTCTTCTTGGTCGGCATCATGAGCCCGTGATCCTCGGCCTTGAGGCTCTTGTCACGGATCCCTTCCATCGTCTTTTTCTTCAGATAATTACTGCCCGCTCCATGGCACGACTCGCAGCCGACACCGTCGGCGGCCACGAACGACTCCTTGAACTTGTCGGCCGCCTCGCCATACCCGGTCACGTGGCACGAGAGACACTCTGCGGCCTTCTGCGGATCGGCGATCCCCTTCTCCTTCGCGATCGCCAGAGCCGAATCGCTCGCGAGGCTCGCGAACGCCTTCGAGTGCTTCGACTCGGTCCACTTGGCGAACTGGCCGCCGGCCTTCTCCAGATTGTGGCACGTCTTGCAGCGCTTCACCCCGACGTACATCGGGGCGGCCGCCGTCTGCGCCTGGGCGATCCCGCTCCATGCGATGAGGGCCGCGACGAGCATCCAACCCAGCCTAGTCGTCTTCACCTCGTTGTCTCCTTTCGATTTGACGAATCTTCAACCACAGCAAGAGAGCCGCGAACGTGACGATGAGTGTCGAGACCACCAGCCCCTGCCGGCGGAACCGATGCTCGTGAATCGCCGCCTCGCCAGCGGCGTGCGCTTTGGCCACGACCTGAATGCCGGGCCGGGCCGCCTCCTCGAACTCCTTCTCCACGAAACTATGAATGGCCACGCGCGCCTGGACGCGCGCCTGCCGGGCATCCTTCAGCGAGTATCGCGCATCCGCGATGTCCATGCCCAGATTCTCGGCGCGCGCCAGCACGGCTTCGGCCTCCTTCTGGCCGACCGTGAGACTGTCGATGAGCCCGCGGATTCGCCGCATGCCGGGCGCCGCCTTGTCGCCGGCGTCGTCCTTGTGGCAGGCGGCGCAGGGCGCCGGTTCGTCGAAGGCGATCATGGCGTCGGACGTCGGCTTCACCTTGTGGTTGCCGTGGCAAACCACGCACGCCGGGAGTTTCTTCTCCGCGAAGACCCGCTGGTGCGCCGAGCGCTGGTAGAGTTCCTCGTTCGACTGGTGGCACTGGCCGCAGACCGCGATCACCGAGGCGACGCCAGGCGGAGCGGCCCCGTGGTTCCCGTGGCAGGAGTTGCAGGCCGGCGCGTTCAGGTCGGACTTTTGGAGGAGGGCGATCCCGTGGACGCTCTCCTTGTAGTCCTTGAATTGCGTCGTCGGTATGTCGTACCCCGCCATGTACCTCTGGTTCGCGTGGCACTGGGCGCAGGTGGCCGGAATCTGCGTCGGGTAGACCGGCGACCGCGGGTCCTTCACCTGGCGAATCGCATGACTCGAGTGGCAGCTGACGCAGGTCGCCACCTTCCAGTCGCCCTTGGCGTTCCGCTGACCATGGACGCTCGTCAGGTACTTCTCCTTCTGATCCACAGGGAGCGATGGATTGAAGTCGCGCATGTAGAGGGCGTCGCCGTGGCATCTGGCGCAGGTGTCGACCACGCGGCTCGCGTGGACCGGAGACCGGGTGTCGGTCACCGCCACGATATTGTGAACTCCGTGGCAGGAGACGCACTGCGCGCCCTTCGCGTTCGCGTCGAGCGAACGTTCATGCGCGCTCCCGTGGTAGTCGTCGAGCACGTTCTTGAGCTTGTACCGGGCGGCGAATCCGGAGTCCTGTCCGCCGTGGCAGGAGCCGCAGAGCACCGGAATCCGCTGCTTCTTCGGCACCCCGATGAACCCCTTCGCCTTGTTCATAGCCGCATCCTGGTCGTCCTGGTGTGGATCACCCCCGTGGCAGTCGGCGCAGGTGACGCCGCGCGCGCGATGGATGTCGTGCTTGTAGGCCACGGCTTCGGGGCTCTCCGCGTCGAGATGGCAGGTCATGCATTCGTCCTTTGCGCCGGACGGAGCGGTGCTCGCTGGCGCCGCAGGCTGCTTCGCCTCCACGACCGGAGGGGCCGTCACCGCGGCCGAATCGCTCTGCGCGCGGGAGGGCGCGGGAGCGATGAGCGCGGCCGCGAGGATCGTCGCCATCCACCAACGCGCGCCGCTCATAGCACCCCCAGGACGGTGAAGACGATGATGAAGAGCACGACGGCAATGCCGACGTAGTTGAGGATCCGGTTGCGGCTCCCCGCGGGAGTGCGTCCATCCCACCACGGCACCAGGAACCAGAGAAGCCCGCCGAGTCCGAAGAGGAGAATTCCGACGACCTCGCCGTCGATGGGGCCCATCTTCGCGGGGAAATACTTCAGCGCCTGGTAGGTGAAGAGGAAGTACCACTCCGGTCTGATCCCCGCGGGCGCCGCCGCGAACGGGTCGACCTTCTCCCCCAACTCCCACGGGAAGAGCACCGCCAGGATCGCCAGCACGTTCAGCACGATTAGCCAGAGGAGCAGATCGCGAAGGAGGAAGTTCGGGAAGAACGGCATGCTCTTCCGCTGAGCCGCGGGAAGTCCCTTCCACGACTCCGGCTCGTGCATTCCCTGCGTCTGGACCAGGAGCATGTGAAGACCGAGCACGACGGTGAACAACGCGGGGAGGATGGCCACGTGGAGCCCGTAGAAGCGCGTGAGCGTCGCCGTGGTGACGTCCTTCCCCTCGCGCAGGAATAGCATGATCGGTTCGCCCACCACGGGAACGACCGCAACGATGGTGGTCCCGACCTTGGTGGCGAAATAGGCCAGCGTGTTCCACGGGAGCAGGTAGCCGCTGAAGCCGAAACCGAGCGCCAGGCAGAAGAGGATGAACCCCGAGTACCATGTCAGTTCGCGTGGCCGGCGGAACGCCTTCGTGAAGTAGACGGAGAACATGTGGATGAAGATCGAGAGGATGAAGAGATTCGCCGCCCAGGAGTGGATGGAGCGGACCAGCCAGCCGAATTTCACCTTGGTGACGATGAAGCGGACGCTCTCGAAGGCGGTCTTCTCGCCGGGCTGGTAGTACATCAGGAGCAGAATGCCGGTGACGACTTGGACGATGAAGAAGAAGAGGCTGACGCCGCCGAAGTAGTACCAGAACGACCCCCTCCACGAGGGGACCGTCTTGTGCGAGGCGAACTCGATGATGGGATCGATGTTCAGCCGCTCGCGAATCCACTCGTGCGCTCGTGCTACGAGACCCGGCATCTTCCGAAATCCCCCGCTGATCCCTAGACCTTCGACACGATCACGTCGTCACCCTTCTGGGTGACCTTGTACTCGACCAATGGCCGCGGCGGCGGACCGGCGATGTTCCGGCCGTTCATGTCGTAGATCCCGTTGTGGCACGCGCACCAGATCTTCTGGAGATCGGAGCGGTATTGCACGGTGCACTCGAGGTGCGTGCAGACGCCCGAGAACGCGCGAAGCTTTCCGTCGGAACCGAGGATGAGAATGGCGGGGTCGGTCCCGAACTTGAAGATGACGCCCGCGTTGGGCTTCAGATTCTTCACGTTCGCGGCCACGACGCTGGTGACCTCGGCCTCGGAGAGGGCCGGGGTCTTGAGGTATTCGACGACGGGATAGAGGACGGTGCCAAGCCATCCGACCGTTCCGACCCCGAGCAAGGTGTCGAGGAACGATCGGCGCGATATTCCCTTCTTGGGTCCGGACTCCATGCAGTGCTCCCGAGGGTGATCGCTCGCACGGACCTCCGTCCACACGGGGACCGGGCCCGACCTGCGCTCCGTCGCGGAGTCTGCGGGAAGCGCGACCTCGGGCGGAAGGTATTCTTTGGGCGTAGCTTAGGGGGCTCCCGCGGTACGAAACGAGCCGCCTGGCCTGCGCCGGGTGGCTCGCGGGACTTCGTGGAGTTTAGCGGCGCCGGGCGCCGTGGGGCTGCAGGATCAGCGGATTGCGGGCGACGAAAAGACCTACTTGAAGGCGATCCTGGAGCCCCAGCTTGTCCAAGATGTGGCCGACATGCTTCTTCACCGTCGGCTCGCTGATCCCGAGCGCCTGGGCGATCTCCTTGTTCGAGCGACCCACGGAGATCAGTTCCGCTACGTCGAGTTCCCGTGAGGAGAGCGCGTGGGAATGCGATTCGTGCTGAGGAGAGAGCGCGTGGCGCATGATGGCGCTCGCCGTCCCCGCCTCGTACCAAGCGTTTCCCGAGGAGACGGTGCGGATGGCGTGAAAGAAGACTTCGGGGTCGGCGCTCCGCCGGATTGTCCCCGAGGCCCCTTCGGCCACCGCGATCTGGAGGCAATCGGTTCCCTGCGAGCAGATCGGCGACGGAGCGGCGCCCCCGCCCAGGACGATATCGCGCCCCGGCTTCGGAGGATTGAGCACGATGCACTCGCCCTCGCCGCGCTCGGCCATGGCGAGGATCGGCGTCAGCGGCGAAGCGGTCCGGATGTCCAGGATCGGAGTGCGTCCCGCGCTCGAACCGGTTCGAAGCGCGATGAGGAGAATCGCCGGCTTGAGCGTGGCGCACAGTTCCGCGGCCCGCTCGGTCGTCTCCGCCTCTCCCACGACGTTGAAATCGGGCTGCGTCGCCAGCAGCGACACCAGGGAGCGGCGATCGAGCGGGAGCTTGTCGGCAACCACGATGCGAATCGCACTCGCCGGGGTTCCGCCGGAGCGACGGGGAGCAGCCTTCGCGGAAGTCTTGCCAGTCGCGGCCTTACGAGGCGCGGCCTTGCGAGGCGGGGCCTTGCGGGCGGTGGGGGCCTTTGCGGGGGAGGCCTTCTTTGCAGCTCGAGTGGCTGGCTTCCGCGCAGCCGTTCTCGAGGACTTCTTGACCGAACGAGCCACGGTTGACCTCTAGGTACTGGCGAAGAACGCTGAACGGCCCCCCGCCGTTCTGGATTTCCGAGCAATACTACTATCGTATACTAGCCTGCCGGGGTCATCAAGGACGCTTCCCGCTTCGCTGTACGAGCGCCACGCCGGTCAGCACGACCGCACCCCCGGCCACGGTGCTCCAGTCCACTCGCTCCCCCAGCAAGGGCACGGCCGCCGCCACGGTAACCAGCGGCTCCAGGTAGAGAAACGCCGCCACGCGGGACGTCTCCACCCGCTCCAGTGCCCCGTACCAGAACCAGTAGGCAAGGCCCGAGCAGCCGATCCCGAGAAAGAGGATGGCCGCCCAGCCCACGTTCGAGACATGCGCCAGTTCCCGCCATCCTCCGGCGCCGAGGAACCACGGGCTCAGCATGAGCCAACCCGCCAACATTGCACCCGCCGTGGCCCGCAGGCTCCCGAGTCGTCGAATCGTCTCGTGGCCGAGGACCGTGTAGACCGCCCAGGTGACGGTGCTCACGAGGATCAGGAGATCGCCGCGGGTCGAGGGAAGCGCGAGCAGCCCGGGCTCGAAGCGCCCTCGCGTCACGACGAGCACCGCGCCCAGAAACCCGAGCGCGAGCCCGGCGATCTTCCCCACTCCGAATCGCTCGCGGAGGAAGATCGCCGCCAGGAGGGCCGACCAGATCGGAATGATTCCGATCAGCCACCCGGTCCTCACGGCGGTCGTCAGGGTGAGGGCGTACGACTGGAGGAGCTGGTGGACGAAGATGCCGACGAAGCCCATCGTCGCGAGCGCCGGCCAGGTAGACCGAGGCGGCAAGAGCGGAACGCGCCGCACGGCCAGCACGGTGAGCAGAAGCGCCACGCCGAGCGCGAACCGGGTGAAGATGAGCGTGACCGGCTCCACCTCGCGTAGCGCCAGACGCGTCGCGACGAAGGAGATGCCCCAGAGGACGATCGCGAGGAATGCCTGCAGGCGTGGGGCCATCCCGCGGGAGGGTAGTGGAAACGAGATGCCCCGGCCAGGGCGGTCTCGTCGCGTGTCTCGTCGCGGTCGGGGGCGGAGGAAGCCGGGCGTCGGAGTCTCCCGGCGCGCCGGCTTCGCTCCAGCCTGGAAGTCCGCCTCAGCGGATGACGACGAACCTCCCCAGGTCGCGGCCCAATTCGGTTTCGACGGAATAGAGGTAGATGCCGCTCACGATCCGTTGCCCGTTCCGGGAGATCAGGTTCCACGAGACCGAGCCCGACCCCGCGGCGACGGGATCTAGGTGACGAGTCGGCCGCCGAACGCCACGCGATCGCGGCCCGGCGGTTCATAGACGAGGTGGATGTCGGCCTCCGCTCGCCCGCACGCGGAGGCGACGGCGTTCGTGAGCGCGGCGACTTGCGCGGCGAGGGGGGGTCCGTGCGGCGGTACTATCTCGAGGATCGTCACGAAGACCGGCGACACGTCGGTGGGGGCCCCGCCGTTCTCGGCATAGTCGTCTGGTGCGATTGTCGTCAGCCGAACCCACACGCTCTGCGGCGTTGCCCCGAGCACCTCCGCCACGGCGTCGGCGATGCGCCGAGCGAGGCCGGACGGGCGGGACCAACCCGGCGTCTCCACGATCTCGACCTTCAGGACCGGCATCGTCGGCCTTTCGCTCCCCTGGGGGTGCGTTTAAAACTATGGGCCCTGTTGGACTCGAACCAACGACTCTCTGCTTAAAAGGCAGATGCTCTACCACCTGAGCTAAGGGCCCATCTTTCGAAGGGATAGTAGGTTAGCATGATTTGGTGTGGGGTGCAGTAGGGGAAGTGCTCCGATTTTCGGCCGCGCTTCTGAGCGGGTGGCGAATCGTGGCGTCGCAGCAGGTTCGAGTTTTCGGACACTTCGGGGCGCCGGTCAGGAGCTCGAGACGTCCCGCCGCGGAAAGTAGATCACTTCCCGATACTGCTCCGGACCCGTGAGGGTATCGAACAGGTCGCCGATCGCCCCCGCTTCCCTCGCCTCGAATGTCCCGGATCCGGCGTCGACGATCGCGAAGTGCGAGAAGTGGGCCCGGATGATCTCGCCGTAGGAGTTCCGATCCAGGCCGGAGCGGAGGATCCCGTAGGGCCAGAACTCGTTGAGCACCGGCGCCCCGTGGGAGAGAACCCGGCCCGCGCCCCGGAAGAGCTGCCCCTCGTGACCCTGCACGTCGACCCAGACGAGCCCGATTCGCTTCGGGTCGACCGGGACCGCCGTCGTGAGCAGTTCGTCCAGGGTCAGTGCCGGCACGCGCACGACGCGGCGCTTCTCCTCCTCCATGAGCGCGGGGACGAATGACCGAGGCGCCCGCACGCGGTGATCTCCCTCGTTCTCGCCGGAAAGTTCGATTTCGATTTCGCCCGATACATCGGACACGGCCCCGTGGAACGCGCGGATGGAGCCAGCGTATCCGTTCTGCGCGATGTTCCGGGTGAGGAGTTCGAAGTTCCCGGGCGCGGGCTCGATCGCGACCGCCTCGCGGAAGTATCCGTGCTTCAGCATGGCGATGCAGATCATGCCGATGTTGGCGCCGACGTCGATCATCACGTCGGCCCCCGGCCGACTGAGGTGCCCCTCGCGCCGGAGGTACTCCATGGAGCGAGTGAGGGGATCGATCTCCCACGCGCGCTGCACGTAGAGCCCTTTGCCGTTGTGGAGATCCATGTTGCTGAAGGAGAGAATGCCGTTCGCGGTGGGCACGGTCAGGATGCGCGGCGTGCGGCCCGGGCCTCCGCGGAGCATCCGCCAGCGGAGCTTTCGATAGGCGCGGCGGAGGCGAAATCCGAACGATGCCATTTCTTCAGGTCCCCCTGACCAAGACCGACCGACCGCTCCGGAACGGCCGATCGCGACGAACACGCCCCGACTCGCGGTCGAGGCGAGAACGGGCCGTCGCGGCGTGCGCAACGGCCCGTCTCGACCTCCAGCGTGGCGGAAGCGCCCTCTAGCGAGCGACTCCGCTGATCCGCATTTTGTAGAACGACCGCCAGACGAACGTCATCGAGACCGCGAAGAACACCACGGCCAGCACCGTCGTCAGGATCGGGCCCTGCTGCCGCGAGAGCGAAACGGCCAGCTCCACCGCCAGCAATCCGAAGAGCGTCGTGAACTTGATCACGGGGTTCATGGCCACCGACGAGGTGTCCTT
>JANOOP010000012.1:0-4304 GCA_031421415.1 Candidatus Eiseniibacteriota bacterium | reverse complement strand
GTCCGCGGCCACCTCACCCGCCCGGAATTTCTCGAGATCTGCGCCTGGAAATCCGTCCGCACGAAACCTCGCTGCCGGAAGAACAGCTCGCAGAAGATCGAGACCCTCACCCGCGCGGCGCTCGCCACCTCCGACGAGGCGCTGAAGATCGACCTCCTCCGACTCCTCGACGGCGTCGAGTGGCCCACGGCCTCCACCATCCTCCACTTCTGCGACGCGCGGCCGTACCCGATCCTCGACTACCGGGCGCTCTGGTCCCTGGGCTACGCCAAGCCGCCCAAGTACACGATGGAGTTCTGGCTAGATTACCTGGATTACACGCGGACTCTCGCGTCCCGGCTCAAGCTGCCGATCCGGACCGTGGATAAGGCGTTGTGGCAGTATTCGAAGGAGAGGCAGGGCTGAGGGAACGGCAAGAGCCCAAGGGCTCTTACGAGTCGCCCTCGCTCAGCCGATGGCGACCGTTCGTCGGCTCGAGATGATCTTTGCCAGATCGCTTCGGGACACCCCGAGGGCGAGCAGCGACCGAATGAGGAGGTCAAGTGTCACGCTCGGATCTCCCGCCTCCATCTTCGCTACCCGCGACTGGCTGGAGCGCACGGCCTTTGCCAAGGCGGCCTGCGTGAACTTCCGACGAATCCGACGTTTCCGGAGCCCCTCGGCGAGCCTAAGCCGGAGATCGATGTAGGATTCTTCCTCAGCCGTGAGGCCTAGGAATTCCTTGGTGCCTCCAATTCTCCAGCCTCGAGCGGCCAAGCGACGCTTCTTTAGGTCACGCATTGTCGTACTCCCGAAGTCTCGCCTTACAGGCGTTGATAACGCTCTGAGGTGTAGCCGGGGTCTTCTTCGAGAACACTTCGAGAATTACGATGGCATCGGGATCAGCCCGATACACAATTCTCCATGACGCTCCCTCGTCAATGATCCTCAGCTCGTGGCATCGCGCCCCGATGGCCGGCATTGGCCTCGAGTGCGGCAGTCCAAGCGGCTGTCCTGCTTGCAACTGCCGAAGTAGGTACCCTGCCTCCAGCCTGCCCTTTTGCGAGAATGGCGGGGTCGAGACCGCACCGTGCCGCCAGACAAGCGGTTTGTCCGTGGGGTCCACATAGAGAGACAATATGTCAGATTAGACATATTGTCAAGATGGTATACCACCATTTGCCGCTGAGCGTCAACCGGCGGTAACAACGGGAGTCCTCGTCCGACTCCTCGACGGCGTCGAGTGGCCCACGGCCTCCACCATCCTCCACTTCTGCGACGCGCGGCCCTACCCGATCCTCGACTACCGGGCGCTCTGGTCGCTGGGGTATGGGAAGCCACCGAGGTACACAATGGAATTCTGGCTGGGGTATCTCGCGTTTACACGCGACCTCGCCGCTCGGCTGGCGCTTCCCATCCGCACCGTGGACAAGGCGCTGTGGCAGCACTCGAAGGAGAGCCAAGGCTAAGTGCCTGACGCGTCACTCCGAAATGGCGACGTCATCGACTTGGCTCCTCCGGAGACCGTGCGGTCCGGCATGGCAGCGGCGCGCCACTGACGCCCGGTCCGACATCCTGCCGCGCTCCCTACCTCGTCAACGCGAACGACGATCGTACGTACACATACCTCCCGTTGTATCCGAACGGCGAGGCCGCCGCCCACGGGAAGGTGCCGAAGTTGTTGTTGTAGTCATCGGTCGCCTTGTCCGGGTAGGTGTCGAAGAGGTTCCTCACCCCTGCCGACAGCTCCATCGCCGCGAATTTGTATCCCGCCTCGGTATCGATCAGCGTCTTCGACCCGTACTCCTCGCGGCAGGCATCGCAGTAGCCGGGCTGCGCGGAGGCGAACTTGCCGAAGTACGAAGCGCGTCCGAGCATCCGAAACGCGCCCGCGGCATACTCCGCGGCGAATGTACCGCGCCAGTCGGGGCGCTCCTCCTCGATCGCGACCCGCGTCACGACATCCAGCAATCCTGTCTCCTCCGAATCTTGCAGCACGGCCGGGAGCGGATCGACGCGCGTGATTTCATTCTTCGTGTAGTTCACCGACCCGGTGAATCCGACCGTCCGCCCGGTGCCGGCCGCCACCTTCCAATCACCGGTCAGATCGACTCCCTTCGTCTTCGTGTCGAGACCGTTCGTGAAGTACTGCACCCCGGCGATGTCGGAGTAGCCCGCGGCCGCCAGGATGGCGCGCGTGCTGTCGTCGTCGAACGTCGCTCCCAGAATGATGCGGTCCTTCAACTTGATTTGAAATAGATCGGCCGTGATCGTGACGTTCGCCCGGGGGCTCCACGCCATCCCGGCGCTCAGGTTCACGGAAGATTCTTCTTTCAAATCCTTCGAGCCGAGCGCGCGGGCGGCAGGATGTTCGACCGGGAAGACGCCGATTTCCTCCGCGACCCCTCCGATGAAGTTCGTGACGACCTTGCTGAAATGGATCTGGCCGAGCCCGGGCGCGCGGAAGCCGGTGCTCCCGGCCGCGCGCAGCGTCAGCCGTTCGGAGGGCTGGAAGCGGAACGCCGCTTTCCCCGTGACGACGCTGCCGAAATCATTGTACTTCTCGAACCGCCCCGCCACGTTCGCCAGGATCTTCTCGGTCAGATTACTTTCCAAATCCAGGTAGGCCCCGAAGTTCGTCCGGTCGGCGTCCGCCTCGTCGGAGGGGGAGAAGCCAGGGAAGACCTGCGAACCGCCCGTGGCGTCGCCGCCGTACTGCGTGGTGTCGCCGCCGTCGATCCAGGAGGCCCGCTCCCCTTGCGTGATCTTGTATGCCTCACGCCGGAACGCCGCGCCGACCGCCAGGTTCACCGTCCTGGGAAGCCCGATTTCGACCGCTTTCGACGCGTTCACGTTCCCGCTCGTCTCGGTCCGAGCCACGCGGCCGGCGAAGAACGAAGTCTGGTTCGGGATACCGGGGTCGTCGGAATTGCCGGGGATGCCGTCGGTGCCGGGCGCGGTGGCCGTTCCCAGGGAAGGTCCCAGCGACACGTTCATCGTGTTGCGCAGGTTGTATTCGAAGTCGTTGTGGCCGATCGAGCCGCTGAAATCGAGCGCCCACCCGCTGGCCTTCGAACGGATTCCGCTCGCCGCGGAGTAGTCCTTCACGTCGGGCCTGAACTCCGGGAGATAGCCGAGCGGATAGATTTCGGGCCAGTTCCGATCGCTGTCGGCGTAGCGCCGGTAGCCGTTCCCCGTCCCGCGGCGGAAGCTGTAGCCTCCGTGCGCGAAGAGCTGGCTCGTGGCGCGATCGTTGAGCGGAAGATTGAGGGTGGCGTACGTGAGCACGTTCTTCTCGAGCCCGTCGCCCCAGTGGTGATTCGGCTGCGGCACGGAATTCCGCTTCTGGACGACCTGCCCCTCGCTGTTCACCGAATCGGTGACGCCGTTGCCGCTGGCGTCGTACGGATCGGCCCACGCCCGGTTCGTCGGCTGGCGATCGAGGAACTCGCCGAAGAGGGCGAGCGAGCCCGTTCCCAACTTGAGCCCCCACCCTCCGTTCACGTTCACGGTGGTACCGTCGTCGCCGTAGTCGTCGGGCGTGTAGCGCCCCGAGGAGACGTTCAGGAACGGGGTGAACCGGCCCTTCCTGGTCACCACGTTCACCACGCCGGCGATCGCGTCGGAGCCGTATTGCGCCGAAGCGCCGTCGCGCAGCACTTCGATCCGGTCGATGGCGCTCGACGGCAGCGCGTTCATGTCGACGCCGCTCGATCCGGCGTTCGTGCCATAGGCGAACGTGTTCACGACGGCGGTCTGGTGCCTTCTCGCCCCGTCGATCAAGACGAGCGTGTGATCGGGGCTCAAGCCCCGGAGCGTGAAGGGGCGCACGATGTCCGTGGCGTCGGTGACGCTCTGCCGCGGAAAGTTCACCGACGGCGCGAGCGCCTGGAGAATCTGGCCCGTCTCGGTGGAGCCTTGCTTCGCCATCTCCTCCGACGTGTAGACGTCGACCGGAACGGCCAGCTCATCGGCCGCGGTGTGCGGCGCGCGCGAACCGACCATCACATCCGTCGGCGCCAGCCGGATCGGGGTTTCCTCCAGCCGGAAGTCCGCGTTCGCCGCTCCGTTCGCCTCGACGGTGACGACCCCTTTCGACGGCTTGTAGCCGATCAGGCCCACGAGCAGCGTGTGCGTCCCAGCCGGAACGCCGGCGATCTCGTACGCGCCCGCGGCATCCGTGGTGGCGCGGAGGGAAGTGCCCTCGACCCGAACGATTGCGTCCGGTACCGGCACTCCGCCGTTGTCGGTGACGGTGCCGGAGATGGTGCCGTTCTGGGCGAGCGCGAAGGGGGCTGCGAGGAGGGCGGCGACAACGAGAATCA
>JANOOP010000011.1:0-18212 GCA_031421415.1 Candidatus Eiseniibacteriota bacterium | reverse complement strand
CTTCCGGGTGCTGAGGTTCTTCCGCCATGACGAGCGTGGCAGTATAGAGTAAAGCGCAAGGTACGCCAAGGCGCCCGGGCCGAGCGGGGGATCTCTGCCGCCGATATCCCGCTGAACCGCCAACACGTTCACCCCATCGATCGAGTGGACCATGGAACCGTGGGGGCCCTCCTCCGGGAGTGTCAACGGAATGTTTGACCCCGAAATGCCACGCGCGTACCGTACGAACTCCTATGGATTTCCCGATCCCCCTCGCCCGATTCGTCGCGCGCCGGTTGCTCACGTCGCTCGCGCTCACGGCCCTGGCGCTCCTTGCGGCCGTGGCGCCGGGGGCTTCCCGCGCCGTGTCGGCCGCGACCGCCAAGCGACTCGCGGAGTCCGTGACCGCCACGCTCCAGCCGGCGGGACCGCCCGACGTGCTGATCTACGACGACAACGTAGCCTACGTTCGCGACCCGCGCCGGGTTACCCTGGCGAAGGGGGAGAACGACGTCGAACTGGAGGGCGTGCCCCAGCGGCTCGACTCCACCTCCGTGCGGTTGGAGGGCGCCGGCCTCGACGTGCGCGAGCAGTCGTTCCGCTACGACCTCTGGAGCGGCGACAAGGTCTTTCGTAGTTTCCTGGGCGACTCGATCTTCTTCCGCTGGCAGAACCGCCCCGCGCGGGGTGTCCTGGAGGGAATCGACGGAGACGACCTCTTCATCCGCCGCCGCGACTCGACGGAAGTCCTTCTGATGATCAAGCGCTCCCAGATCCAGGAGATCGAGTTCCCCGTGCGCCGCGGCGTCGTCGGCCTCTCCACGCGCCCTTCGCTCCGGTGGCGCGTCCGGGCCGAGCAGGCGGGCGAGCGGAGCGTCCTCCTCTCGTATCTGACCCGCGCGCTCGGTTGGACGACCGAATACTCGGCGACGTTGGAACGGGGGGAAAACGCCCTGGCCCTTTCGGGGTGGGCGACGATCGCCAACCGTTCGGGAGCGTCCTATGGCGGCGCCCGGGTCTCGCTGGTCGCGGGGGAACTTCATCGCGCGGGTGGAACGCCCGACCCGTCGCTCTCCGAGTTCGGCGAGATTGCGGCGGGAGAGACGCCGCGACCGAACGGCCTCTTCGCCTATCACCTCTATCGCGTCGAGGAGGCGATCGACCTGCCGGCCTGGGAATCGATCCAGGTTCCGCTGGTGCGCGCCCCCAGAATCGCGGCCGCGCGCGCCTACCGCTACGACGGCGCGAAAGATGGAAGCAAGGTGCGCGCCGAGGTCGTCTTCACGAACGACAAGAAGAGCGGGCTTGGCGCGCCGCTCCCCGCGGGGCGAGTGCGCGTATTCGGGATCGATCCCTCGGGCGGTGCCGAGGGTGCCATGGCGTGGATCGGAGAAGACACGATCGGCCACACGCCGGCGGGGGAACGGGTGCGGCTCTTCTGCGGCATCGCCTTCGACATCACCGGGGAGCGGACGCGCGCGGCCCACACGCGGGCGGCGCGAAACGTCACCGAGGATCAATTCGCGATCCGGCTACGAAACGCGGGCGCATCCGAGGCCGTCGTCACCGTGGCCGAGACGCTCTACGGCACGTGGGAAATCACCAAGAAGTCGAGCGACTACCGGAAGAAGTCGGCGGAATCGATCGAGTTCGACGTGAAGGTTCCCGCCCGCGGCGAGAGCACGCTCACCTACACGGTCCGCCACACGTACTAGCGTGATGGCGGCGTCCCGGGCCCTCACCGCCGCCATCCTCGTCGCGGCGACGCTCGCGGCCGCCGCTTCCACGGCCCGGCCCGTCTCGCCGGCCACGGCCGCCTCGCCCTACTGGGTCTTCTTCCGCGATCGCGACGGCAACCGATCGCCCGCATCGGTCGCCGCGCCGGACTCCGGGCTGGCCCCTCGCGCCATCGCGCGCCGGGAGAAGGCGCTCCGCGAACGCGTGACGCTCGGACGAATCGCGGCCTCGCTCGATCCGGCCGCCGACGGCGGCCCCGCGCCCCGCTACCTCGCCGCGCTCCGCGACGCGGGAGGCAGCCTTCGCGCCGTCTCGCGGTGGCTGAACGCCGCGAGCGTCGACGCCGATCCGGAGGCGCTGCGGGCGATTCGCGCGCTCCCCTTCGTCGCGGAGGCGCGGCCGGTCGCGGCGTTCGAGCCCGACACCGAATCGGCCGAGGAGCCCGCGGCGCGCGGCGGGACGCCGCTCGAGCCCGGCGACGTCGAGGAGGCGGGTCCCTCTTACTCCCAGCTCGCGCCGCTCGGAATTCTCGAGGCGCACGCGCTCGGCTACCGCGGAGCGGGCGTGCTGATCGGCGTCCTCGACAGCGGCTTCACGCTCCGCCACGAGGTCTTCCGCGAGATCGACGTCCGGGGGGAGCGCGATTTCGTGCAGGGGGACGACGACCCTGCCGACGATCGTTCGCGCCTGCCGCGCGACCCGCCCGGCACGCACCTTCACGGCACGCAGGTGCTCAGCCTGATCGCGGCCTATCGACCCGGGCGGATGCTGGGCGCCGCGCCCCGCGCCGCGTTCCTTCTCGCGAAGACGGAGCAGAGCGGGTCGGAGACGAAGATCGAGGAAGACTACTGGTGCGCGGGAATCGAATGGGCGGAGGCGATGGGCGCCGACATCGTCACGACGTCGCTCTCGTACACCGATTGGTATCGCGCCGCCGATCTCGACGGGCGAAGCGCCGTCACCACGCGAATGGCGAATCTCGCCT
This sequence comes from Candidatus Eiseniibacteriota bacterium, assembly GCA_031421415.1. Taxonomy (GTDB): domain Bacteria; phylum Eisenbacteria; class RBG-16-71-46; order SZUA-252; family SZUA-252; genus SZUA-252. The sequence continues at coordinate 15,511 of JANOOP010000011.1, read as the reverse complement.
GGGAGCGCGGTGTCGTGCTGCTGAACTCCGCGGGGAACCGCGGGCCGAAGTCGCGAACGCTCGGTGCTCCGGCCGACGCGCCCGGAACGCTCACGGTGGGCGCGACCTCGCTGGCGGGACGCATCGTCCCGTTCTCCTCGCGAGGGCCGACGGGGGACGGACGGATCAAGCCCGATGTCGTGGCGCCGGGCTCGGGTGTCCTGGTCGCGAGCGCGGGGTCGCTCGACCGCTACCATCGCGGGAGCGGGACCTCCTATTCCACGCCGCTCGTCGCGGGTCTCGCCGCGCTCGTCGTGGAAGCCCACCCGGACTGGGGGCCCGAAGCGGTGCGAGAGGCGATCGTGATGAGCGCCGACCGCGCCGACCGGCCGGCTAACGACTACGGCTGGGGAATCCCGAACGCGCGCGACGCGATCCACTACCCGTTCCTCGAGGGCACGGTCACCGATCGCGCGACCCGTTCGGCGATCGCGGGCGCGCGTGTGGCGTGGGAGCGAGTGGGCGGCGCGCGGGGCGAGTGGGCCGCGCCGGGAGACTCCCCGCCGTCAGGCGAAACGCGCACCGACGCGGGAGGCGGATACACGATTCCGAATCTACCGCCCGGCGCCTACACGATCTCGATCGACGCCGAGGGCTTCGCGTCGAACACGCTGGGGCCGTTCGAAGTGCCACCGAATCTGAACGGACTCGACGCCACGCTCGAACCGACGCACTAGCGGCGGGAGCGAACTCCCATGTCGCGAAGCGCTTTGCCGGAGCCGCGCCACTGCACGCGGCCGTCCTTCCGGAACGAGTAGTCCGGATGCGCGCGGAGGAACGCGATGGCGGCCTCGGAGAGCAGGACGCCGGTCCGCTCGTGGGACGCACCGTCCCGGACCTCGTCGAAGGCATCGCCTCCGTCCGCCAGGAAGTCGATCGTGGCGACACGGTAGACGCGATTCCCGTCGATCGGATCGCCGTCGCGGGAGCGGCTGCCGCCGCGTCCGCGACCCTTGCCGCCTTTCTCGTCGCTCCACCTCCAGACGCGGGCTTCGTCCGCGCGATCGCCCCGAATCACGTAGGAGACGCCCGAGACGTGCCCGAACCCTCCCTTGCCGAGGCGACGTGCGAGGCGATCGAGAAGCCGCTGAACCTGCGCGCCGGTCATCGAGACGACGACGAGGCGGTTGTCGAAGGGGAGCATGGTGACGAGATCCCACTCGCGCACGTCCCCGGCGGGGAGAGGCGCGCGGATTCCGCCCGAGTTCATGACGGCGAGGTCGGCGTGGGTCCGATCGCGGATCACGTCGGCGACGAAATTGCCCAGGGGGGAATCGCCCTCGCGGAGCGACGTCGCCTCCACGCGGCGCGGGGAACGGAAGACGAACCGATCGAGGTCGGCGCCGAGCCGCGAGCGGTACGACGCGACCACCGCCGCGACGGCCGAGTCCTCTCCCTCCTCGGGACGAACCGGGATCAGCCTCCCGACGGCGGCCGCCGCCCGTTCGCCGCTCCACCGAAGCGTCGTTCTCCCCAGGTAGCGTCCCCACGATCCCGCCTGCGCGATGGGCGTGGCTCGTCCCCCCTCGGCCTCCTCGAGCGTCGGGCGAAAGAGCGGCGTGTGGCTATGTCCCCCGATCACGAGATCGATTCCGGAAACGTAGTGCACGAGCCGGCGATCCTCGTCCACGCCGAGATGGGTGAGCGCGATCACCAGATCGGCCTGGCGCCGGAGGCGCGGCACCAGCTCCCGCGCCGCCTCCACCGCGCTCCCGATGGCGACCCCCTGATTCGGACCCGTGGCGACGATCCGGTCGAGCGACGGCGTGGTGAGTCCAAAGAGCGCGATCCGGAGGCCGCCCCGCTCCACGATCACGTACGGAGCCGCCAGATAGCGGAGCGTGACGTCCGGCGGGACCTTGCCGCCGCCGATCCACTTCGCGCCGCGCCGCGCCGCGCTCGTGATCGGGGGATCGGAGCCTCCGGCCCACGCGCTCTCCGCGACGGCGAAGACGTTGGCGCTCAGGATCGGCGTGCGCGTGGCATTGGCGCGCCGCCGCCACGCGGCCGCCCCGTCGTCGAGGTCGTGATTCCCGAGGGCGATGGCGTCGTAGCCGAGGAGATCGAGGAGGCGATGGTCGGGCTCGCCACGAAATCGATTGTAGAAGGGGGTCCCCTGGACCAAGTCGCCCGCGTCGAGGAGGAGCACCCGGCCGCCGAGGGCGCGCTGCCGCCCGATCAGCGCCGAGCGGGCGGCCACACCCCCGACCCGATCCCCGGCGCTGGTCTCGAAGGGGTCGAGATGGGAGTGAACGTCGTTCGTGTGGAGCACGACCAGGGAGTCGATCCCGGCCGGGGCCGCCTGCCGGCCCGCCGCGCACCCCGGAGGGAGCCCCGCAAGGAGTAGAAGGAGCCCGGTGGCCGTCGTGAAAAAGCGCGTCCTCACGCCGAATTCGTTACGAAATCGCTTGACACAAGTCATTTTCATCGCTATAGTTACCTTTTGCTTAGGGTGCCTATGTATCCCGTGCCTAGGAGTCCCGGCAGCAACGAGTGGAATGCAGTGATCCTTCGTCTCGAATCATCTCATCTCCGAACGCTCCCCACCTTCCCTCGATTGCTTCCCCATCGAGCCCCCGTCGATTCTTGCCCTTCGGGGGCCCGTGTCATTTTTCGTGGCGAGAGCGTCCCGGAGGCTTCATGTCTGATGTCGACAAGGTAGTCAAATGCCGCGATTGCAGCGAGGAATTCGTGTTCACGGCGGGAGAGCAGGCATTCTACCGCGAACGTGGATTCCAGCATGAGCCGACCCGTTGCCGTCGGTGCCGCGATTCGAAGAAGATGTCGGGCGGCGGAGGTGGCGGCGGTGGCGGCGGTGGCGGCATGGGGGGTGGCGATCGCGGGGGTAACATGAGCTCCGGACCGCGCGAGTTTCACGACGCGATCTGCTCGTCGTGCGGCACCCCGACGCAGGTGCCGTTCCGCCCGACCGCGGGCAAGCCTGTCTATTGTCGCGACTGCTTCCAGTCATCGAAGTCCGGAAGGGGGTAAGTCGACGATCTCCCCCCCACGCCAATCGACATCCAAGGACGCTTCGAGCCGAAAGGAGGATTTTTGCCGTTGAAGTCACGCGGTTCGGTGAAGTGGTTCAGCGAGGCCAAGGGATACGGCTTCATCCAGGTGGATTCGGGCGAGGACTTCTTCGTGCACCACTCGGCGATTCAGGCCGATGGATTCAGGACCTTGCACGAAGGTGAAACGGTGGAATTCGATCCGGTGGTGGGACGGCGCGCCAGGGAAGCGGCGAACGTCGTCAAGATCGACTCCTAGCATCCGCCGCGGTGAAGGCGGCGACGGAACCCCGGCGGCGACCCCGTCGGGGTTCGCTTTTTCGGGGCGAATGAAGTAGGCTTGGGGGGCGATTCGCCCCGTCGGAACAGCTCGGAGGATTCGATTCCCATGCGCCCCCACGTCATCCGCCTGGCCACGGTCGCCCTTGCGGCGATCGTCTTCGCCGGTCTCGCCGCGCCGGCCCTCGCCGCCCCGCAACTCGTTCGAACCCTTCCCAGCAAGACCACGTTGATCGTGCGCGAGAACCGCACGCGGCCGGTGGTCTCGATCCAGGTCTGGGTTCGCGCCGGCACGCGCGACGAAACGCGCAGCGAACGCGGCGCCGCCGCCGTCCTGGCGCAGCTCGGCTGGGAAGGGAACGGGACGAGATCGAGGGACGACATCGATCGCGTGGCGAGCATGGTCGGGGGCCGCTACAACAGCGAGATCGCCACCGGATCGATCCTCTACGAGATGGAGCTTCCCGCCCGTGCGTTCAAGCAGGGGATCGAGACGCTGGGCGACATCGTGCTTCGGCCCTCCTTCGAAGGGAAGGCCGTGGAAAACGCGAAGTCGCGCGCCCGCACCGCATCGCGGAACGCCCTCGGGCACGCCGTCCTCGCCTCCATGAATCCGCTCCGCGACGCGCTGCATCCGGGGAGCCCGCTCGGCGTTCCGGCGTCGGTTCCGGAGCGCGAGATCGCCGCCGTCACCGCGCCGCTCGTCGCGCGCTTTCACAAGACGTGGTTCACGGGCGACAACATCATGGTCGTGGTCGTCGGCGACGTCGATCCGGAGGAAACGGCGCAGGCCGTCACGGCCGCGTTCGCCACGACGTCTTCGGAACGCGCCCCGGGCCGGGGCCGGATCTCCGAGCGGCCGCTCCAGGGCCCGAAAGTGCTCGGCACGACGAATCCGGACGGGTCGGGCGGAGCCGCCGTCACGATCGGGTTCCGCGCTCCCGCGTGGGGAACCGCCGACGCCCTCGCGCTCGACGCGCTGATCGCGCTTCTCACCGACTACGGCGACGCGCGCATTCAGCGCCGCCTCGGCGAGGGCCCCTTCCAGGGCGCGTCGGCGCAGCGCTCGTTCGAGCCCGGCGGCGGAACCGTCGCGTTCTCCATCGCCGCCGCTCCGGAAAACCTGGTCGACGCCGAGTCCATTCTCTTCACCGAGATCGAACGGGCCCGCTTCACGCCGATCGGTGAAGACGAATTCCGCCTCACGATCGACGCGCTGACTGCCCGCGACCTGGTCGTGCAGGCCGACTTCGCCGGGCTGGGCCGGGTCACCGCCTACAGCGCCATGCAGGTGAAGCCGGGGAGCGACGAGGTCTACATCGCGCGGCTGCGCGCCCTCAAGCGGGAGGACCTGGTCGCGGTCGCGCGCCAGTACCTCGATCCGAAGCAGGCCGTGGTCGTATACATGGCCCCGAAGAACCTGGTCGACAGCCTCGACCTCTACCGGGGGCTGGAGGCGCGCGTGACCGAGAAGCTGACGCTGGCCGGGGCGGCCTATCGCGGCGGAGGCGGGCCCCTCGCCACCGTGAGCGCGCCCGACGAGCGCCGCCGGCGCGTGGACGCCCCGCTGGCCGCCATTCCCGCCGCGCCGCGCGACGCCGGCCGCGGCCGGGTGACGCGGAGCAGCGTGGACGGAATCCGCGTGCTCGCCAGCGAGGACCGGAGCGCCGAACTCGCCACGATCGCGATCTACCTGGAGGGAAGCGTCCGGCACGAGACGGAGAAGAACAACGGAATCACGCGGCTCCTGCGCGAGACGATCATGACGTCCACCGATCCCAAGACCGACGGCCGCTCCTACCGGTTCTCGCTCGTCGACATCGGGCGTTTCGTTCCGTATCAGGATCGCGACATGTGGGGATACTCGCTCACGGTTCCGGCGGACCGCTGGAAGGACGCGGTGGCGCGCCTCGGCGCGATGCTCGCGAAACCGGAGATCGACAGCATCACGGTGGACGCGACGCGGTTCCTGGTGCTCGACCAGCAGGCGCGGTGGCTGGACAACGACGACGCGCGCCGCCGCCAGCTCATCTTCGACACGAAGTACCAGGTGAGCGGCTATCGGCTTCCGATTCTCGGCTCCCGCATGAGCATCGTGGAGATCACCGTGGACGAGGTGGCCGCCTTCTACCGAAAAATGGTCGTGAAACCGAATCTCGTCGTCGCGGTCTTCGGGGACGTGAACGCCGACGAGGTCGGACCCGCGGTGGCCGACGCCTTCCGCGCGGTCGGCTCCGGTCCCTTCGCGCCCGGCACTGTGGCGAAGGAGGGCTCCTTCGAAAACTTCCGCGAGAAGTGGGAACTGGGCGAGGGCCCGCGCTGCACCGTCTCCATCGCGTTCGACGGGCCTCCGGCGTCGAGCCCCGATCTGCCGGCCACCTACGTCGTGAATTCGCTCTTCATGAATCCGCGCGGTTGGTTCCAGAAGTACGTCCGCGAGAAGACCGCGTTCACCCGCGATCTCGAGAGCTTCGTCGCGCACGGAATCGACGAATCGCCCATCATCGCGACCATCTCGTCCGATGGCCCGCCGTCGGAGGAGCAGGTGGTGCGCATGCTCTTCGGCCAGTTCCGATCGGTCGCGGCCATCCGCCTGACCGGCGACTACGCGCCCGATCTGGAGGACGCGAAGCGCCACGCGACCGGACTCTTCCAGATGGGGCTCGCCTCCAACCAGGGGCGCGCGTTCCAGTTCGCGAGGGCGGAGCTTTTCAAGCTGCCCGGCGACTACGTGGTGGCGTTCCCCACCAGGCTCCAGGCGGTCACCGCCGAGGAGCTGCAGCAGTACGCCTTCCGGTACTTCCAGTTCCCCGACGCGGGCCGCCGCCCCTACGCCGTCTCCGAGACGCGCCCCGGCGGCTGGTAGGCCCCGAGCCCGCTCCGCACGCCGTGGATCCCGCGCCGCTTGCCGCCACGGTCATCGTGACCGTGCGGAACGAATCGGGAAGCATCGACTCGCTCCTCGATTCGCTTCTTCGCGGCGCCCGCTCTCCCGACGAGATCGTGATCGCCGACGGCGGTTCCACCGACGGAACCGTGGAGAGGCTCCGCGCGCGCGCGGCGGCCGAGCCGCGGCTCCGCGTGCTGGAGACCCCCGGAAACCGATCGGTCGGAAGGAACGCCGCCATTCGCGCCGCGCGCCACGAGATCATCGCCTGCACCGACGCCGGCGTCGAAGTCGAGCCCGTGTGGCTGGGGGAGATCCTGAAACCGTTCGGCGGCGACGGGGGCGGGCGTATCGACGTCGTCGCCGGATTCTACCGGCCGGTCGCCTCCACTCCCTTCGAGCGCGCGGCCGGCGTTGTTTCGGCGCCGCGGCTCGAGGAGGTGAATCTCGACCGCTTCCTCCCTTCCACGCGCTCCATCGCGTTTCGCCGCGATGCGTGGAACAAGGTGGGGGGCTTCGACGAGACGCTGGCGCACAACGAGGACACGCCGTTCGCGCTGGCGCTGAAGAGCGCCGGGTGCCGGTTCGCGTTCGCCCCCGCCGCGATCGTCGGCTGGAGGCCGCGAGGCGACCTTCGATCCTTCTACCGGCAACACCGGCGCTTCGGCCTGGGCGACGGGGAATCGCGCGTGCAGGCGTGGTTCTACGGAACGATCGCCGCGAAGTACGGGCTGGCGGTGGCGCTGGGGTTTCTGGGATTCGCGTTCCCCCTGGCGTGGCTGGCGCTGGGAGCGGGAGCGGCGCTCTTCGTCCTGCAGCAGGCGAGGCGGGGTTTCGGGCGGATTGGGAATCTGGAAGCGCTGGTGGGAGTGCCGTTCCTGAAAGTCGTCTACGACGTGGCCTACCTCGGCGGCTACATCCGCGGGCGGCTGGCGCCCGCCGCCGCGTCCCGCTAGGCGGGCTGCGTCCCCTCGTCGGAGTCCCGCGAGTCCTCGGGGCGCGCGTTGAAGATCGCCGCGAGCTCGCTCCGGAGCTGCCCCTCGTCCAGGTTCCACTTTAGACTTCCCTTGTGCGCGACCGAGATGGCGCCCGTCTCCTCCGACACGATCAGCACCGCCGCGTCGGTCTCTTCGGCCAGGCCGAGGGCGGCGCGGTGGCGCGTTCCGAGAACGGGCGAGAGTCCCTCCGTCTGGCTGAGCGGCAGGATGCAGCCGGCCGCCACGATCTCGTCGCCCCGGATCACGCAGGCGCCGTCGTGGAGCGGCGAGTGGGGCGTGAAGATCGTCTCCAGCAATTCCGCCGAGACCTTGGCCTCCAGTTTCGTCCCGGTCTCCACGTAGTTCCGAAGCCCCATGTCGCGCTCGAAGACGATGAGCGCGCCGCGGCGGTCCTTGCTCATTTCCTCCACGGCCTTGATCACCTCGCTCACCACGCCGTACTCCTCCACGCGGATCAGCGCCCGGACCAGGCGGTTCTGCCCGATGTGCGTGAGGAGGGCGCGGAGTTCCGGCTGGAAGAGGATCACGAAGAGGATCACCCAGACCGTCTTCAGGCTCCCGATCATCCAGTTGAGGGCGCTCAGGCGGAACCACTGCGCCACGATCGAGGCAAAGACGATCACCACCAATCCTACGAACATCTGGGAGGCGCGCGTCCCTTTGATCATCGCGAAGAGGCGGTAGAAGAGGAACGCGACGATGAGGACGTCGATGATGTCGAGGAGGAGCTGAGGCCGGACGTCGATCATGCGCGGCTCGCCTCGCGAAGGGGCTCGGGGTGAAGGAGCGCCCCGGCGGCGAGGAGCGCGTCGCGCGTGGCGGCCACGTCGTGCGTGCGCACGATGCGGGCGCCGAGAGCGACGGCGGCCACCGCGGCGCCGAGGCTCGCGGGGAGCCGTTCCTCCACCGGGCGGCCGGTCAGCTGCCCCAGGAACGACTTTCGCGATACTCCGATGTACAGGGGCCGGCCGAGTGCGGTCAAGAGCGGAAGCGCGCGGAGCGCCGCGACGCTCTGATCGGCCCGCTTGGAGAAGCCGATTCCGGGGTCGAGGGCGATCCGCTCGGGCGCCACGCCCCGGGCCACCGCCTCCGCCATCCGCGCGGCCAGGAAGTCGCGCACCTCCAGGCCGACGTCCCCGTACTCCCGCGGCGCGTGCATCGCCTCGGGCGCCCCGAGCGCGTGCATCAGGACGAGCCCGGCGCCGGAGTCGGCCACGACGCCGGCCATTTCGGGATCGGCCGTCAGGCCGCTCACGTCGTTGATCATCGAGATGCCGGCCTCGAGCGCGCGGCGGGCCACGGAGGCGCGGTAGGTGTCGACCGAGAGGGGAATGGAGACGCGGCCGGCCAGCGACGCGAGCACGGGCTCCAGGCGGCGCCACTCCTCGTCGGGACCGACGGGGGCGCCCTGTCCGGGGCGCGTGCTCAGGCCGCCGATGTCGAGCGCGTCGGCCCCCTCCGCGGCGAGGCGCAGCGCGTGGTCGAGGGCGCGCCCGGCATCGGCGTGGCACCCTCCATCGTAGAACGAATCGGGAGTGAGGTTGAGAACGCCCACCACCCGCGCTCGTTCGCCGGGACCGAAGTCCCACGAGCCGTGGCGGTGGGCGAAGATCATGACGTGGGGCCTGGCGGGCCCAGCCGGCCCGTCACGCCAAGCCGGGGCTCTCCGCGGCCGGGGCGACCCGGGGCGGAGCGACGCGCTCGGCGTTGCCGGACGTCGGCGCTTCGGCTGATTTCTCGTTCCCGTCGCCGGACGGCTCCCGCGGCGGAGCCGGATCGAGCTTCTCGCCGCGAAGGAGCTTCTCGATCTCCTCCCCGTCGAGCACTTCCCGCTCGAGGAGCGCGAGGGCGATGACGTGGAGGTTCGCGACGTCTTCGGACAGGAGTTTCTTCGCGTTCGAGTAGGCCCCGTCGATCAGACTGCGCACTTCCTCGTCGATCGTGATCGCGGTCTTCTCGCTGTAGTCGCGGCTCTGCGTGATCTCGCGGCCCAGGAAGACGTACTCGTCCTTGTGGCCGAAGCTGAGCGGCCCCAACTTTTCGCTCATCCCCCACTCGCAGACCATGCGGCGGGCGATGGCGGTGGCGCGGCGGATGTCGTCCGACGCGCCGGTCGTCAGTTGCTTCAGCACGATCTCTTCGGCGGCGCGCCCGCCCATCATGTGCGTCAGCACGCGCACCCAGTAGTCGCGCGAGAAGGAGTGGCGCTCTTCCTTCGGCAGGTACGACGTGACGCCCAGCGCCCGCCCACGCGGGATGATCGTGACCTTGTGCACCTTGTCGCTTCCCGGCTGGAGGTAGGCCACCAGCGCGTGTCCTGCTTCGTGGTACGAGGTCGCCTTCTTCTCCGTGTCGGAGATGACGAGGCTGCGGCGCTCGCCGCCCATCATCACCTTGTCCTTCGCGTCCTCCAGATCCTCCGCCGTCACCTTCTTGTGATTACGGCGGGCGGCCAGAAGCGCGGCCTCGTTGACCAGGTTCGCCAGATCGGCGCCCACCATGCCGGGCGTGCCGCGCGCGAGGATCGAAAGGTCGACATCGTCGTCGAGCGGGATGTTCCGCGTGTGAACGCGGAGGATTCCCTCGCGGCCGCGCACGTCCGGAACGTCCACCACCACTTGGCGGTCGAAGCGGCCGGGACGCATGAGCGCGGGGTCGAGAACGTCGGGGCGGTTCGTCGCGGCGAGCAGGATGACGCCCTCGTTCGTCTCGAATCCGTCCATCTCCACGAGCAACTGATTCAGCGTCTGCTCGCGTTCGTCGTGACCGCCGCCCAGACCCGCGCCGCGATGGCGGCCGACCGCGTCGATCTCGTCGATGAAGATGATGCAGGGGGCGTTCCGCTTCCCCTGGTCGAAGAGGTCGCGGACGCGCGAGGCGCCGACGCCGACGAACATCTCCACGAAGTCGGAACCCGAGAGCGAGTAGAAGGGAACGCCCGCCTCGCCGGCGACGGCCTTCGCCAACAGCGTCTTTCCGGTGCCCGGAGGGCCGAGCAGAAGCACGCCCTTCGGAATCCGTCCGCCCAGCTTCTGGAACTTCTTCGGCTCGCGGAGGAACTCGATGATCTCCTCCAGTTCCACCTTCGCCTCGTCGGCGCCCGCCACGTCCTTGAACGTGACCTTCGGCGACGACTCCAGCGCGACCTTGGGCTTGCTCTTCCCGAACTTCATGGCGTTCGATCCGCCCGACTGCAACTGGCGGATCATGACCATCCAGAGGACGAGGAGCGCGATGAAGGGGAGATAGGAGAGGACGATGCCCCACCAGTTCATGCTCTCCGGCTTCGACGTCACGACCGTGGTCGGATCCTTCGTGAGGATGTCGCGGCCCAGGTCCTTGTCCTCCGCCGGGAGGTAGACCTTGAAGAAGACGAAGGAGACCGGACGCCCCTCGACGTGCGTCAGCGCGCTCTGCTTCAGCTCGCCCGCCACCTCACGCTGAATGATCGTGACCGATTTGAGATTGGCCTGCTCCACCTGCGTCAGGAATTCACTGTACGGAATCTCGTGAATCTTAGCCTTGATATCGCCGTAGACCTGCACGAAGACGAGCACGGTCAGGACGAGAATCAGCCAGAGAAGCGCCGTGCGCAGAGGCTTGGCCGGCCCGAAGGGGGAAGGCTTCCGCTGCGGCTGCTTGTTCGGAGGCGGTGCGGGACGACGGCGGGTCGGGCGCTCGCCGCCGGACTGCTTGCGGGCAACCGGCCTGCTGTCGCGCTCAGGGCGTGGGGTCACGTCGTTTCCTCGGTCGTGTGATTCGTTCACGAATGATTGGTCCTTTCTTATCGGCACTTTGGCGCCGGGTCTCAAGCCTTGGATGGCTCACTCTGGGGCTTCGGTTCGGGCTTCCGCGGGCGATGTAGGCTCAGGATCACGCGATCCCGTTCGCGCCGGGCCCGAATTCCCCCGGGGAGATCGGCGACGTGGCCGCGGTGAGACTGGGCAAGTTCATCGAGCGCGCAGAGGTGCACCATGGCGACGTCGCGGAGGTTCCCGTTCAGCTCGCGCACCGCACGGCGGAACACGTACGTTCGCAAGAGCTTAGGGTAGAGGAGGAGGGCGGGTGCATCAAGGCTGATCTTCTCCTCGTCGCGCTCGAGCAGGAGGCGGCGGTAAATGCGGGCCGCGCGGCGCTCCAGATCGTCGTTGGCCTCGCGAAAGGTGGAGGCGGCGCGGAGCAGCGCCTCCCGGGCGGCTGGATTGAGCCGCGCCTCCAGCCTCGGCACGATCTCGTGCCGCACGAAGTTGCGCGCCGCCGCCGTCTCGTCGTTGCTCGCGTCGCGACGGTAGGGGATGGCGTGCCGTTCCACGTAGGCGATCACCTGCCGACGCGTCACCGAGAGAAACGGCCGCGCGATGCGAACACCCTGAACGCGCGACCGGGGCGCCATGCCGGCCACTCCTCGGAGTCCGGCGCCGCGGATCAATCTCAAGAGAACCGTCTCCGCCTGATCGTCCGCGGTATGCGCGGTGAGGATTCGGTCGGCGCCCACCCGATCGGCGATTTCGCGAAGCGCGGCATAGCGCGCCCGGCGTGCGTCCGCCTCGACGGCGGCGCCGCCCGCCGCTCGGGCCCGAGCCCGCGCGGGAAGCGACACCTCGACGATCTCCGCCTGCGCGCCCCACGCCTCGGCCCGCGCGCGCACGAACGCCGCGTCCTCGTCGGAGGCCGTACCGCGAAGACCATGGTTCACGTGAGCGACGACGACGCGGGCGTCTGTCCTCTCGTGCGCGGCGCCGCTTCCATTCGCGCACTTCGCCCACGCGCGCATGAAGTGAAGGAGCGCCATCGAGTCGGGTCCGCCCGACACGGCCACCACGATGGGCGCGGCCGGATCGGGGAGCAGTTTTCCGTCCGCGATGGCGCGCGTGGTCAGGCGTTCGAGGGTGGCGTCGCGTGGGTTCAGGCGAGTCGTCATGGGACCCTCGATGGTATCACGGGCCCAAGAGGGGGGAATGGTGGCGGCGCAGGGATTCGAACCCCGGACCAAGGGATTATGATTCCCCTGCTCTACCGCTGAGCTACACCGCCACGCGAGCCCACGACTCTACGAGGGGGGCGTAAGACTGTCAAGCCGCCCCCCTCGGGAACGCCCATTTCACATGGAGTTGCGGGGTTTTCCCCGTCCCGCGCCGGGGGAGCCGCCAATTGACACCTGGAGCCGCCCCCGGTAGAATCCTCGGCTACTACTTCACTTGCCGGTCGGCCGGCCCTCCGGCCGACACTACGAAGGGGAGTCCCAATCCACATGGTCCGCACGCTCTCGAAGGCGCTCATCGCCTTCTTGCTTCTCGGCACCACTTCCCTGACACACGCCCAGGAGCCCGACATCGACGCCGGAACGGCCTCGGTTTCCACCGCGAAGCAGCGCGTGGTCTTCGAGAGCCTTGTCGGCTACGGCGGAATCGGATTCCGGGGCGGCATCCCGAAGTTCACCGGCGACGCGGACATCAAGAAGGACGCCTCGCCGCGGCTCTCGGGTGACCTCGCCTTCGCCTACGTCTACGACGACGACATCGTAGCCGACCTGAACATCGGCTACGCCTGGAACCGCCTGGGTGAGGACAAGGACCTTTTCGTCGTCACGTCGGTCCCGATGACGATCGGCGCGCGCTATCTCTTCAAGCGTCAGAGCCGCCTCCGTCCCTACGTCGGTCTGGGCGGCGGCGCCTACATCTGGACGATCCACACGAAGGACCTGAGCGCGAGCAAGGACCCCATCACCTTCGAGCGGCGGCGCCGCGCCGACCTCGGCTTCTACGGCGTGGCCGGCGCCGAGCGCCGCATGTCGAAGTACGTGACGGCGAACGCCGACGTTTCCTATCACTCGATCATGGCCAAGGACACGGAAGCCTTCCCCTCGGGCTACAACGGAAACAAGTCGTACCTGCTGGCCCGTCTCGGAATCACCTTCTTCTTCTCCCTCAGCGAGCGCCTCGACCAGGGGCTGCCGGAGTGACGAGGGGAGCCTTCGCGACGCCGCGCGACCGGATCGAAGCCGACGAACGGCCGACCGGTTCGTCGCGCGTCGCGGCCGAGCCCGCCCTCACCTTCGACGACGTTCTCCTCGTCCCCGCCTACTCCGAAGTCCACCCCCGCGACGTCGACACCAGCACGCGCCTCACGCGCGACATCACGCTGAACGTCCCGGTCGTAAGCGCGGCGATGGACACCGTCACCGAGTGCGCGCTCGCCATCGCCATCGCGCGCGAGGGCGGAATCGGGATCGTCCACAAGAACCTCCCGATCCTCGAACAGGTGGAAGAGGTCGACAAGGTGAAGCGCTCGGAGAGCGGCATGATCGTCAATCCGATCACGCTCCCGCCCGACGTGCCGATCGCCCGCGCCCTGGAGCTGATGGAGAAGTTCCGCATCTCGGGCGTTCCGATCACGGAAGGAAAGCGGCTCGTCGGAATTCTCACGAACCGCGACCTCCGCTTCGCGAAGAGCCACGACTTGAAAGTATCGGACGTGATGACGAAGGAGAAACTCGTCACGGCGCCCGTCGGAACGACGCTCGAGGAGGCGGAGCTGATTCTCCACCGCCACCGTATCGAGAAGCTCCTGATCGTCGACGACCAGTTTCAGCTCCGCGGGCTCATCACCGTGAAGGACATCCAGAAGCGAGTGCGCTATCCCCGTTCGTGCAAAGACCACCTGGGGCGGCTCCGCGTCGGTGCCGCGATCGGCGTGGGGCAGGACGCCATCGACCGCGTGGACGAGCTGATGAAGGCCGGCGTGGACGTCGTCGTGATCGACAGCGCGCACGGGCACTCGAAGGCGGTCCTCGATACGACGAAGGCGGTGAAACAGCGCCACCCGACGCTCGGACTGATCGTCGGCAACGTGGCGACCGCCGAGGGAACGCGCGATCTCATCCGCGCCGGCGCCGATTGCGTGAAGGTCGGCATGGGCCCCGGCTCGGCGTGCACCACGCGCGTCGTGGCGGGCGTCGGCGTCCCGCAGATCTCCGCCGTCATGGAATGCGCGGCCGAAGCGGCAAAGGCCGACATTCCGATCATCGCCGACGGCGGCATCAAGTACTCGGGTGACGCCGTGAAGGCGCTGGCCGCGGGCGCCCACTCCTTCATGCTCGGCAATCTGCTGGCGGGCACCGAGGAGAGCCCCGGCGAGACGCTGTTGCTGGAAGGACGGACCTACAAGGTCTACCGCGGCATGGGATCCCTCTCCGCGATGTCGAGCGGCCGCGGCGACCGCTACTTCCAGGACGGCGTGAAGGATCTGAAAAAGCTCGTCGCCGAAGGAATCGAGGCGCGCGTGCCGTACAAGGGCCCGCTCTCGAACGTGATCTACCAGCTCATCGGCGGGCTCCGCGCCGGGATGGGCTACTGCGGCGTCGCCACGATCGAAGACCTCCGCACCAAGACTCGCTTCGTCCGCATCACGCAGGCCGGGCTCCGCGAATCGCATCCGCACGACCTGACGATCACCAAGGAAGCGCCTAACTACGAGATTCGGTAAGTGGGGTGGGAAGGGGAGACAAAGCCCCCTCCGGCTCCGACGGAAACGACCAGTCGCCTCCGGGGGCTTTGCCTCCCCTTCCCGCACTCCCTTCCGCAGACCTCGATGACGGCCACGCCTTGAGTTTCTTGCTTCGTGCTGCCACTTCCGCCGATTCCTCCTCCATTGCCCTGGTCTACCTTCGTTCGTTTCGGGAACTCATTCCGGGTGTTGCGCTGGCTCACAGTGACGACGCGGTTCGCGCTTGGATTCGGAATCGCGTGGTCCCGTCGGGCCAGGTGACGGTTGCGGAGCAGGAGGGTGTGGTCGTCGCGATGATGTCCACCGAGAGTGGCACGGACTGTTCCTGGATCCACCACCTCTACGTCCATCCGGATCACGTCGGGAGGGGAGCGGGTAAACTTCTTCTCCAACGAGCCCTAGAAACGCTCCGGCCCCCGATACGCCTCTACACGTTCCAATCAAACGAACGAGCCGTGGGCTTCTACAAACACCATGGCTTCCGCGCGATCCGCGGAATGTCCCGCTGGTCGAGGTGAGTACGCCGAATCGCTGTCGGGACGTGTTGCGAGAGGTCGACGGCTGCTGGGAGGTTCATCCCTGGTGTCCTTCCGGGGTTCACAGAGGGGGCACGAATACGAAGCCCCAGATGGAACCGCGAATCGGAGTCGTGCTCAAAGCTGCCAATGTGGGAAATGCGTCGATGCTCGATGCGCCCCAAATCGACGCAGCGGTAGGGCTGTGGAGAGGGGAAGGCATGGCTCGCAGGCGGCTGGTAGTCGCTGTTGGAGCCAGCAAGCCATGCCTTCCCC
>JANOOP010000010.1:0-5863 GCA_031421415.1 Candidatus Eiseniibacteriota bacterium | reverse complement strand
CGCCAGCGTCTCGAACGCGGGAGGCGCGCGCGCGCGCGTCCAACCGCGCGGCGGCGACGGAGCGATTCCGTTCTCGGGTGAGGCGAAGCGCCGCCTCCAAGGTGAGTGCGGCCGGGGCGGCGACCGCCTGCTTCGCGGGCTCCACGATGAGCGCGGCGATCGCCAGCGCGATCACCATGACGGTTGTGACGGGCTGAAGGCGCGTCGATGACGTGCAAGCCAAGGTTCTCCTCCTAATGCGCGAAGGTTCGGCGCGGGGTCGCCCCGGCGTCGAGTACGTAGAGTTGTGGGGGGTGACTACGGGAGGAGGAGGATCAGCAGCGAATGACGACGGTGTGGCGGGAGTGGCTCGACTCTACGGCAACGGTGAGGGCAGGGTGGGTGGCCCTCTCGGAGTGCGGGTCCATGACGCCGAAGTCGGACGCGACGAGGGAGGGTTGAATCGTGCTCGTAGAAGCGGCGTCTTCTCGTGACGTGGGCGCGAGCGTCCAGAGCGGAAGTTCCAAATCGCGGCAAGGCCCGCACGAGGAACTGACAAGCGAGGCGCTGCAGACCGCGACATCGTCGGGCGAGTGGACGATACGGTCGATGAGAGACGCACACGAGACTTCCACCGCGAGGTGCCCGTCCGGGCCGATGCAGAGGGTGCGTCCCGGCTGGGCCAGAATCCCCAGCAGGGAGAGGAGGATCAGACAGACTCGAAAGAGGCGCTTCGCCGAGAGGTAAGGCATGAGTGGTTAATCATAGGTTGCGTTTCGCTCGGCGTCAACGGAGCCGGGCGGCACGCCCTACGTCTTCTTCTCCTTCTTCTCCGCCGCCGGGAATAGCACGTTGTTCAGGATCAACCGATACCCCGGCGAATTCTTGTGAAGCGAGAGATCGGTGGGCGGGTCGCCGACCGCGTGCTGGTAGTCCTCGGGGTCGTGGCCGCCGTAGAACGTGAACGTCCCCTTCCCGAAGTGCCCGTGGATGTACTTCACGTCGTCCTGCCCCGGTGTTTCCGCCAGCACCGTCACGCCCGGCTTCAGGAGCGACTTCTCGAATCCGGTCGTCTGTCCCAGGAAGCCCTTGATGGTCGCCGCGTGATTCTGGACCAGCATCGTCGGCACCGGATCCTGCTTCGCGGAGAAATCGAAGAGCGTGAACGTGTCGCCGAACTGGCCGCGCATGGTCGCCTTGGGGGTCGTGTCGATGTTCGAGTACTCGTAGACGAGCGGGTTCGTCTCCAGTTCGAAATTCTGAAACGCCATCGTCTGCGTGAAGTCGAGCTTCGACGACGCGCGCGGGTCGACGCCGTCGCCGTCGTACTCCTTCGCCACGATGTCGGTTTTCTCCGCGGCCAGCGCGATGTCGAACGTGTCGGTCCCCGAGCACATGGCGAAGAGGAAGCCGCCCTGCGCCACGTATGCCTTGATCGTCTGCGCCACCGCCTTCTTGAGATCCGAGACCTTCGCGAAGCCGTAACGCCGCGCGACCGCCTGGTTCTCCGCGACTTGGCGCTGGTACCAGTCGGCCGAGGCGAACGCCGCGTAGAACTTCCCGTACTGTCCCGTGAAGTCCTCGTGGTGGAGGTGAAGCCAGTCGTAGTCGGCCAGCTTTCCGTCCACCACCTCGGCGTCCCAGAGCTTGGTGTAGGGAATCTGCGCGTACTCCAGCGCCAGCTGCACGGCGTCGTCCCAGGGAGGCGCGCTGGGCGGCACGTAAACCGCCACGCGAGGCGCCGTCTCCAGCTTGATCGTCTCCATGTTGTTGTCCGCGATCTCGGCCTGGATCTTCGCCACGTCCGCGTCGTCCACGACCTCGATCGTCACGCCGCGCACGAGCGCCTCGTCGGGAAGCGCGGCGAGATCGGGAAGCAGGAACGAGCCGCCCCGGTAGTTGAGGAGCCACTCGCCGTGGACTCCGCGCTCCAGCGCCCAGTAGACGAGCCCGTACGCGCGGAGGTGGTCCGCCTGCCCGGCGTCCATCGGAATGAGAACGCGAGCGAGCGACGCCGCGGGCCACGCGCCCAGGAGGACGCCGAACACGACCGCCACCGCCGTGCTCCACGCACGGCTCACTGCGGCATCCTCTTTCGGATTTCGAGCGCGCGTGCACGCGCCTCCGGCGTGACCGGCGAGCGCGGGTAGCGTTCCAGGATCTCCTTGTAGTAGGCGAGCGCCTTCTGCGGCGGCTCCCCGAGGTCGATCGACGACTCGGCCGCGATTCGAAGCGCGAACGGAGCGAGGCGGTTCTTCCCGGTCGTATCGGCGCCGGCCACGGCCCAGCGGAGCGCCGCGGCGTGATCGCCGCGACTCCGCTCGATCTCGGCCAGCATCAGGTGAACGTGGTGACGCACCTTCGCGCCCGGGTAGCGCTGCGCCGCGGCCGTCAGGACGGCGGCCGCGGAATCGGGTTTCCCCGCCGCGCGAAAGGCGCGGCCCCGGGCGTAGAGAAGAAGCGGCTGGCCCTCGAAGTCGCGCGCCTCCTTGATGAGAAGCGTGGCCGAGAGCGCGTCGTTCACCTTGAGATTCCGCGGATAGCGTCGCGCGAAGTCGAGGTATCCCTTGCTCGCATCGTCGAACTTCCCGGCCGCGAAGGCGGCGTCGGCCCAGCGATAGGCGCCCTCGCCCATCGAATCGGCCGGCGACATCGTGCCGAATCGCCTCACGAGCGCCTGATAGGTGCGCGGGAGGCCGCTCAGTACGGAGTCGGTCTGGTCTTCCTGGAACTCTCCCCCGAGCGGGACGGCGACCACCCCCGACTGCGGCGTGGAGATCATGATCTTCGGACGCTGGGGACGCTGGGGCCGCTGGGCCGGAGGCGCCCCCTCCTTCTTCGGCTGTGGCGCCGCCGAGGCGGAAGCCGCGGCACCCGGCCAGATACCGGAAGCCGCCAGAATGAGGAGCGTCGCGAAGTGCGCCGCCCACCCGCGCCTCATCGCCCGCCCTCCTTCATCAGCGATTCCAGATACTCATCCACCAGCGCGCGGTACTTCGCTGTCACCGGGTCGCGGCTCCCCTTCGCCAGAAGCGACGCCAGCGAGGGGCGCGCCTTCAACAGCTCCGGCGAGAGGGCTCCCGGCGAGGAGCGGACCACGTCCACGCCAGGCCGCGACATCCGCTTCTTCGAGAAGTCCCGCTTCTCGACGCTTCGCGGCGCGTCCAGGAGCCGGCTCAGGATCCGCTGCTGCTTGTTCACGGTATTCTGGTCGAGGCGTCCGGCGCGGAGATCCTGCTCCACGCCCTTCATCTCCTCCGCCAGGTCGCCCATGTTCCCGAGTGGCTTCCCACTCCCCTGTCCCATCTTCTCCATCGCCCCCTCGAGGCCGCGGCGGATCGCCTCTTGCTCCGCGGCCATGCGCGAGAGCGACTCCCCGTCGCCCGGCATCAGCCGTCCATCCATCCCGCCCGGCGTCCCCTGCCCAGGCATCATCCCCATCGTCTCCTCGTTCAGCCCCTGCTGCTGGCCCGCCAGCGACAGCATCTGCTGCATCGCCTCCGACATGCCGGTCGACGACTTCGCCCCCTGCATCGACTCCTTCGACTTGAGAAGGCCGGTCGCCGCCTGGTTGAGCGCGATGGTCGATTCCTTGGTCCCCATCAGCCCGCCCAGGAGGTCCTGCTGCGAGTAGCGACCGACGGCGCTCTCCTGGTTCTGGAGGGCGCGCCCCAGCGCCTGCGCCACGTCGGGCGTGAGGAAAAGGGTCTGCTTCGAGATGTCGCCCACCCGCTTCGCCGCGCTCTTCGTCGTCTCCTCCAGCCCCTGCTGCTTCTGGGCGCGGTCGTCCACGGAACTCTCATCGTCGCTCAACATCCCCTGCTGCATCGAGGCGATGTCGAGGAGGTCCTGCGCGGCTTCCTCCATCTCCTTCGCGAGCTGATTCTTCTTCCGCTCCCGAAACCCCTCGCGCATCTCGTCGGTCTTCTTCCTCGCCTGCTGCAGGCGCTTCTGGAGCGACTGCGTCTTTTCCTTCGCCTCGGTGCGCTCTCCCTGGCTCATGGAGCGCTCCGCCTGCTGCATCTCCTGCTGCATCTCCTGCGGGCTCATCTCCTGGCTCAGCGCTTCCGCCTGCCGCGCGGCTTCCTGGTCCATCGGACGGAGGTCTTTCGCCAGGGAGTCCATCGCGGCCTTCTGCTCGGCCGCCATTTTCTCAAGTTCCTTCTGCGCGTCGGCCAGCGCCTTCGCCTCCTCGGGCGTCTTCGCGCGGGCCAGCGAGTCGTTGAGGGCGATCTGGCGCCGCTCCATCTCGGCCGCCCGCTCGGAAGCCGCCTCCATCCGCTCCTCCATCCGGATCTGCTTCAGCAGCTCGATCGTCCTCTGAATGTTCTTCACCGCGTCGTCCTGCGTCACCTTGAAGTTCTGCATCGCCCGCTCCACGTCCTGCGGCTGCATGCTGCGGAGCATTTCCTGTAAACGCTGCATGGCGCGGAGGAGCGACTGGTCCTTGATCTGGCTCAGGAGCTGCTGGAGTTCGATGATCTTCTGCACCAGCTCGGCGTTCAGCGCGCGCGACTGCGAGAGCTTCTCCGCGCTCTGCTGGAGCTGCTGCGCCGCCTTGTCCACCATGTCGCGAAGCTTCTGCTCTCCCTCAGCCGCCTTCTGCAGCTGCTGGCGCTGCTCCCACGTCATCTCGCGCGATCGGCCGATGTCGCGCGAGAGTTCCTCCGACTTTTGCTGGATCTCGCGAGCGCCCTTCAGCACATCCTCCAGCGTCTCGATCGTCTCGTCCCGCTCCTTCTGCATGGAGGCGAGAATCTCGGTGGCGGACGGAAAGCGCAGGCGCCGCTCGTCCGACCAGGTCGTTTGCGGCCCGTCCACGCCGTTCCCATCCACCGCGCCGACCTGATAGGCGATCTCCTCGCCGGGCAGAAGGTTCAGCGTCTGGAGCGGCCACATGTAGCGGATGGCCAGCTCCCGGCTCCCCGCCTTCTCCTCGTGCAGCGTCTCCACGCGCGGCGCGTCTTCGCGGGCGCGATAGCGCAGCAGCAACTTCCGAACGCCGTGGTCGTCGGTGGCGCCGGCGACGATCGTCGCGGTCATGTCGCGCGATACGTCCTCCACGACGCCCGGCGCGAGAACGGTCACGGTCGGTGGCCGGTCGGGAATGGCGCGGAGATCGAACGGGCCCAGGTCGGCGCGCCGGCCCCGCGCGTCGGTGAGGCGGATCGTGATCTCGTCGTCGGCGCGGATCGGAACGTCGAAGCGGACGATCCGCTCTCCGCGCGCGCCGTCGAGCCGCGTGCCGCTTCGATCGCCGATCAGGGTCGCGCTCGCCGCGTCGCGGCTGAGCGTCACCTCCAGGCGCGCCTTCGTGCCGCGCGGCGCCGCCAGATCGCCGGTGAGGGCCTGCATCTCTTCGGGCTTGAGGCCCGTGTAGGCGGGATAGTCGTAGCGGATCCGGTAGCCGGTGGCGCGCGGCAGATCGCGCACCGACAAGGCGTACGCGGGCGATTCGGCGTCGCCGGCGCGAACCCGGTAGTGGAGATCCTCTTTCAGGTTCGCGAGTCGCAGATCGTAGACACGCTCACCCGCGCGCGCGCCGTCCCGCGCTTCCTTCTCGTCGGCGTTCCCCATGGTTGCTTCCACCCACTCGGCGCCGCGCCTCGTGAGGAGCCGCGCGCGCGCGGACGAGCCGTGCACGTAGGCGCGCACGACGACCGTGGCTCCCCCTTCGATCTCCTGGGTGCCCGGGGTGACGCGAAGCCCGATGGGAGCGCGCGGGGCCGAGCCGGGATCGGCGATGTGGGCGAGGACGCGCGGCGTGCGCGGCCCTCCCGCCACGGCGGCTCCGACGGCCAGGGCGATCGCCGACGCCGTGATGGCGAGCCAGCGGCGGCGCGCCGGCCAAGCCGCAAGCCGCTCCAGGGGAAGCGTACCGGCC
>JANOOP010000009.1:0-4520 GCA_031421415.1 Candidatus Eiseniibacteriota bacterium | reverse complement strand
ACCAGTTCGATCGAGGGCGGGTGTTTCAAGTGGGAACCGGCGCATTGTACCAACAGAGGACAATGGTGGCCGCGGGGGTGCATGAGATCGCGGAGCCCGATTGTCTCAGCCGTGGTGCCGCCGGGTCGATCGGGTTAGAATCCCCGCAGTGGGTTCCGCATTTTGCAAGAGACGACGAATACGGAGGACTAGATGAGAGTCAATCTGCGGCACGCGTTTCTCTGGATGTCGATCGCGATCCTGACGGGCGGCGCCGCGACGGGCTGCTCGTCGCTCAGCAAGTCACAGCAGGGCGCGATCATCGGCGCCGCCGCGGGCGGCGTGGCCGGCGGCGTGATCGGAAACAACAACGGCTCCACGACGAAGGGCGCCATCATCGGCGCCGTGATCGGGGGCGCCGCGGGCGCGATCATCGGCCATCAAATGGACAAGCAGGCGCAGGAGCTGAGTCAGGACATTCCGGGCGCCACGGTCGAGCGCGTGGGGGAGGGAATCCAGATCACATTCGATTCCGGACTGATGTTCGATTTCGATTCCGACGTCATCAAGGGCGCCGCGCAGTCCAATCTGAACAATCTGGCGGCGAGCCTGAGCAAGTACTCCGACTCGAATCTCCTGATCGCCGGTCACACGGACGATGTTGGAAGCGGCGACTACAACCAGGGACTCTCCGAGCGACGCGCCGCGGCTGCCGCGCGCTACCTCGCCTCGCAGGGGGTCACGCGGACCATCAGGACGGCGGGCCTCGGAGAACGGGAGCCGGTGTCGGTGAACACGACGGACGACGGACGGCAGAAGAACCGCCGGGTGGAAGTCGCGATCTACGCGAACGAGGCGCTGCAGGAGAAGGCGCGGCGGGAGGCCGCCGGGGGCTAATCGAGACGAACGCGAGCCAACGCTTCCGCAAGGAGCCTCCGACGATCGTCGGGGGCTCCTTGCTCTCTTCTCCTCGCTAGACCTGGACCGGCCTCACGAGCCCCGCGCAGCGCTTGGCGCGCTCCCGCGCATCCTCCACGTCGCCTCCCCATGCGAGCGCCACGCCCATGCGGCGCCGGGTGAACGACTCGGGCTTGCCGAACAGACGTAGATCCGTGCGCGGCACCCGCAGCGCCTCATCCACTCCCTCGAACGAGATCCCCGCGGCCTCCACGCCTCCATAGATCACCGCGCTCGCCCCCGGCGTCCTCAACTCGGTGCTCACGGGAAGTCCCAGAATCGCCCGCGCGTGGAGCTCGAATTCGTTCTGCACCTGCGTGATCATCGTGACCATGCCGGTGTCGTGAGGCCGGGGGCTCACCTCGCTGAACCAGACGTGATCGCCCGTCACGAAGAGTTCGACGCCGAAGATCCCGCGCCCGCCCAGCGAGTCGGTCACCTTCCTCGCGATCTCCCGCGCCCGTTCCAGGGCCTCCGCCGACATCGGCTGTGGCTGCCAGCTCTCCACGTAATCGCCCTTCACCTGAACATGCCCGACCGGCTCGCAGAACGACGTCACGGGCGCCCCGTCCGGGCCCAGCGACCGCACGGTCAAGAGCGTGATCTCGTAATCGAACTGGATCATCTCCTCCACGATCACGCGCGGCTTCTTCACACGCCCCGAGCTCATGGCGTAGCCCCAGGCCGCATCGATGTCGCCGGGTCCCTGGAGCACCGACTGTCCCTTTCCCGACGACGACATCACCGGTTTCACGACGCAGGGGAATCCAAGGATGTCGGTGGCGTTTTTCAATTCTCGGGCGCCCTCCGCGAAGGCGTAGCGGGAGGTTGGGATCTTCAGTTCCTCGGCCACAAGGCGGCGGATCCCCTCGCGGTTCATCGTGAGTTGCGTGGCGCGGGCTGTCGGGATGACCGTCGCCAGGCCGTCGGCCTCGATCCGCACCAGTTCGTCGGTGGCGATCGCCTCGATCTCGGGAACGACGTAGTGCGGTTGCTCCGCCTCCACCACGGCGCGGATGGCGGCGGCATCGGTCATGTCGACGACGTGCGCGCGGTGCGCCACCTGGTGACCGGGCGCGCCGGCGTAGCGATCGACGGCGATCACCTCCACGCCGAGCCGCTGCAACGCGATGATGACTTCCTTGCCGAGTTCCCCCGCGCCGAGGAGCATGACTTTCGTGGCGCCGGGGGAGAGAGGGGTGCCGATGCGCAAGGGGCCTCCGAGTCGTTGGAATCGCCTGCCGGTCTGGAGCGGTGCCGGGGATTCTACAACAGATCGCTGGGGCGGGAGGCCCGGTGGGCGACGCAGAGGAGGTATCGCCATGACCACCAGCACCAAGGCATGCCGCCGGAGCGGCGCGGCTACTCAGCGCGTCGGCTTCGGCGGACTCTTTTTGGCGGTGGGCTTCGGGGGCGGCTTGGTGGCCATCTGCGTGGCGAGCGCCTTCTTCAACTGTCCGAAGGCCAGGTCGGCGCCCTGCTCGAAGACGGGCGCTGTCGCGTAGCGAGCCCATCCCTCCCCAAGGCCGTGTCCGATGCAGCGGATGCGGGTCTTGCCTCCCGGGAGGGCGTCGAGCGCGATGTCGTACCAGGTTCCCTCCACGAAATTGGCGAAGGGGTATCCCTCGGGCGCCTGCATCACCTTGATCGTGAACCGGCGGCCCGCTTCCACGGAGACGACGCGGCTGATGGTGGTCTGCGCGTCGCCGATCCGGCCCGCGGCGTCGTGGTGGGTGCGGATCAACCCGCCCACGCGCCAATCGACGTCGGCCTGGGGCGCCAGCCACGACTGCATCCCCTTCTTGGTGGTCAGGAGGCGCCAGACCAGGTCGGCGGGCCCGTCCACGACGGCTTCGCGAATGAAGTCGTCCGCAGCGGCGGCGGGGGTTGCAAGGCCCGCGCACGCGGCGACCAGAACGGCGGTGATGGCGATCGTGAATCGGCGAATCAGCAAGTCGACCTCCTGGTTGTCCCCTTGAATACCCCGATCCCGCCGCGCGGTTTCCCACCGGCCGGCATGCCCTTCGATGCCGTGGCCCATCAGAACGATCCTCCGAAGAGCTGGTAGAGCAGGAGCCCGTTCAATCCCACGATCACCACCGTCACCGCCACGGCCAGCAGGCTGGTCGCCGGCCGGTTCACGTGCTCTCCCATGACGTCCCGGCGGCTCGTCAGCCAGACCAGCGGGCCGATGGCGAAAGGGAGCGAGAAGCTGAGGCAGACCTGGCTCAGGACCAGGATCCTCAGCGGATCGAGCCCGAGCGCGATGACCGCCAGCGCCGGGAGCATCGTGATGAGCCGGCGGAGGAAGATGCTCATCTTCACGTTCAGAAAACCCTCCAGAATCACCTGCCCGGCCAGCGTGCCTACGGCCGAGGAGGCGAGTCCCGACGCCAGGAGCGCCACGGCGAAGAGCGTGCTGGAGAGTTGTCCCAGAAGCGGCGTCAGCGTCTGGTGCGCCTGCTCGATCGATTGCACCGGCATGCCGCGATCGTGGAAGACTGCCGCCGACATGATCACCATGGCGGAGTTGATGACCCACGCCACGTTCATGGCCACCAGCACCTCCAGCCGTGCCATGCGGAAATGCCTCGCGTGATCGGAGTGCCCGAGTTCCGCCCTGCGGGGAAGCACGAGCGCCGAGTGAAGGTAGACGACATGCGGCATCACGGTCGCCCCCAGCATCCCCACGGCGACGTAGATGCTCTTCTCGTTCAGGTGCGGGACCGCGATGTGGAAGGCGATCGTCCCCCACGGGGGTTGGGCCAGGAACAGCTCGGCGACGTAGGCGAGCGAGATCACGCCGACGAACGCCATGATGACGTACTCGAGCTTCCGGAATCCGAGCCGCTCCACCCCCAGGATCAGGAAGGTCGCCACGCCCGTGAGAAGCGCCGCCGGGAAGAGCGGCATTCCGAAGAGCAGAGAGAAACCGAGGGCCGCTCCCAGAAACTCAGCCAGATTGGTCGCCAGGGCGGATATCTCCGCGGCGACCCAGAGGAAGTAGTTCATGCCGCGGGGGAAGTGCTCCCGGCAGTTCCGGGGGAGCGACATCCCGGTGGCGATGCCCAGCTTGGCCGAGAGGAGCTGGAGCAGGATCGCCATGAGGTTGCTCCAGAGGAGAACCCAGAGGAGCTGGTAGCCGAAATCGGAGCCGCCGGCGATGTTCGTGGCGAAGTTGCCCGGGTCCATGTAGGCGATGCTCGCCACGAACGCCGGCCCCACGAAGGGGATGAACTCGCGCAGACGAAGGCGCTGCAGAATCCCAGAGGTTTCGCTCATGTCGGGCTCACGTTACGGGGTGCGTGGCTGCTCGGCAAGGGGACTTGCGGCGGAGGCTCCGTCCGAAAAGCGGGTGCAGAAATCGCCCGCTCCTGCCGATAGATTCCCGTATCCTTCCACCAGATCACGCCACGTTTCCGGAGGATCGATGCCGTTTGACACCCTGGCCGCGCCGCCGCAAGAGCTGACCGTCACGAAGCTGTCTCCGATCGCCCCGTACACCACGTTCGGGATCGGGGGACCGGCCGACGTTCTGGTGGAGGTCTACACGGAGCGGGCGCTCCAGCAGGTGGTCCGCGAGG
>JANOOP010000008.1:0-12873 GCA_031421415.1 Candidatus Eiseniibacteriota bacterium | reverse complement strand
AGGCGATCGACCCCGCCTTCATTCCGCCGTTCGAGGCCGTCCGCCAGGAGGCGCGCTCCGCCGCGCTACAGAATCGCCGGACGAAGGGCGAGCGCGAGGCCGAGGCATGGTTCGCCGAGAGGCGGGAGCGCTATCTCACGCCTCCTCGATACATCCTCGACCTGGTCGCCTTTTCGAAGACGAAGACCGACACGACCCTCGTCCCCGACGACTCCGTCGCCGCCTACCACGCCCTCCATCCGCTCGAATTCACCGAGCCCTCCACGGTTCGCGTGCGCCACATCCTGATCACGGCGCGTGCCGCCGATCCGGTCCGCGTGAAGGAGGAGGCGAAGGCAAGGGCGCTCGCGATTCGCGCGCGGCTGCTGAAGGGAGAGGATTTCGCGGCGCTGGCCCGGGACGCGTCGGACGACAAGGGGTCGGCGGCGCGAGGCGGCGAGCTCGGGGAACTCCTCCGGAGCCAGCTCGTCCCCGAGTTCGCCGCCGCCGCCTTCTCGCTCCCGCCGGGCGAGGTGAGCGAGCCGATCCTGACGCCGTACGGCTACCACCTGATCCGTGTCGATGGAAAAAGTCTCGAACGGCTCCGCCCGATCGAAGAATGCCGCTCGGAGATCCGGAAGTTCCTCGCCGAGCAGATGGCCGACACACTGGCCCGGCGAGGCGCCGAGGCGCTGATCGAGGCGGCACGCGACAGCGCGTCGTTCGCGGCGCTCGCCATTTCCGCCGGGGGCGCGCGGCGCGTCGGCCCCGTGGGGAACGACGACCGCATGGGCGAAGTCGGTCCGGTGCTCGGGCTGAGCGATTGGTTGGGGCCGGTCGCCGAGGGATCGATCACCCCCGAACCGCTCTTCATCCAGGAAGGATATCTCGTCGCGCGAAAGCTGAGCGACGTCGCGCCGGCTCCCGCGTCCTACGCGGGCGTGCGCGAGCGGGTCCTCACCGATTACCAGGCGAGCCGCCGCCGCGCCATCGCCGATTCGCTCGCGATGCGGCTTCGCGAATCGCTCGCCGCCGGCGCCGACCTCGATTCCCTGGCGGTTCCCTTCGGCGGGCTTCGGACCAGCAAGCCGTTCGGGCGGTCCGGTCCGATTCCCGATTTCGCGCGCGACGCCACCCTTGGGCGCGACTCGCTCTACCTGGAGCGCATCTTCTCCTCGAAGGGAGGCGCGGCGCTGCCGCCGCTTCAGGGCGCGGGCGGTACGCTCCTCGCGAAGGTTGATGCGATCACGGAGCCGCCCGCCTCGGACTTTTCGAAGCGCCGCGATGAGCTGCGGCGCGAACTGGTGGAGCAGCGGACGGAGGCATGGACGGAACGTCTTCGCTCCCGCGCCACCGTCACGATCCGGCGGGCCGATCTGAAGGGCCTCGATCGCTGACCGCCGGCGCGGCGCCCGCCCGGCCGCGTCCTTTCCACTTGCCGCGCGCGGCAGGCGCGCCTAGCATTCGTTCGCCTCGCTTCACCCCCGCGGCCCGGCTCGGAAGGAGATCCGATGACCGGGACCCATGCACCAACGATTCACGAACGCGACGAAGAGGAGCGTCCGCGCGAGCGGCTTCTCGAATGGGGCGCCGCGGCGCTCACCGACGTCGATCTGCTCGCCGCGATCCTCGGCACGGGAACCTCCGGCGCCGACGTGCTCGAGACGGCGGGAAGGATCGTGCGGGCCGTCAACGTTCGGCGGCTTCACCTGGTGCCGACCGAGGACCTGCTGGCGGTGCGGGGACTGGGGCCCGCGCGCGCCGCGCAGCTCCTGGCGGCGGCCGAGCTGGGGCGCCGGCTCTGGCCCGACGGAGATGCGGCGCCGCTCGTCCGCGGGCCGGAGCAAATCTACGATCTGACCCGTGACATCCGCGCCGCGAACCGAGAGCATTTCGTTGGTTTCTATCTCAACTCGCGCCATCAGGTGCTTCGCCGCGATATCATCTCGATCGGGAGCCTGAACGCGAGCATCGTTCACCCGCGCGAGGTCTACCTGCCGGCGATCGCACTGTCGGCGGCGAGTCTCGTCCTCGCGCACAACCATCCCTCGGGGGATCCGACCCCCAGCGAGGAAGACATGGCCATCACGCGGCGCCTGCACGAAGCGGGTAGGCTACTCGGCATCGAACTCGTGGATCACGTGGTCGTGGCGCGCGACGCCTTCGCGTCGTTCCGCGAGCGGAGACTTCTCCGGGGATGAGACGCGCGGCCGGCAGGCTCCACCGGGCGATTCTCCCCGCCGCTCTCGCCGCGGCCCTCGCCGCGACTCTCCCTGGCTGCGGAGGGGGTGCCGGCTCCTCCGTCCACGTCGCGGACGTCGCCGAGAACGCACCCCTCTCGTTCCTGGTCGCGAGCGCCGACACGGCCCTCGCCATGGGAGATTCCGAGACCGCGCACCGGCTCCTGCTGCGCGCGGGGAGGGCAGCGCCCGAGAGCGCCATCGTCCACCTGGGGCTCGGCCGCCTGCAGACAGCGCTCCGACGATACAAGGACGCGAAGGAATCGTTCGGGCATGCCGCGGCGCTCGACCGGGGAAGCCCCGAACCGGCCTACTGGCTGGGGAGGGCCTACCAGCAATCGGGCGATCTCGGGGCGGCGGCCGAGTCCTATTCGCTCGCGCTCCGGCTCGACCCGAACCATCGTGCGGCGGCGGCGGCGCTCGTCCCGATCCTGGGCGCCCGCTACGAGGCGGCAGGGATTCCGGGCGACTACGCCCTCCTGCGGGGGCGCACGACGCTCACGCGAGGAGAGCTCGCCGTCGTCCTGGCGGTGGAACTGGGGGCCGACCCCGATCGCGCCGTCTGGAGGTCGGACGCCGCACTTTCCGGCGGCGAGGAAGCGTTCGTGGCGGCCTGGGGAGGAACATGGGCGCGGGCCGCGGCCTTGCGAGAGTGGATCGCCCCCTTCGCCGACCGGAAGTACCACCTGGACGACCCCGTGACGCGGGCGGCCCTCGCCATCACGATCGCCTCGGTGGAACGTCGCTGGGGGCCGGCGACCGGCGAGGCCCCGCCGGAGTCGAGTGCCGTCGGCTTTCCGGACCTAGGGGCGCGCCACTACCTCTACCACGCCGCGACGCGGGCGACCCTCGCGGGGCTACCCGGGCGCGGCGAGGATGGCCGGTTCGAACCATGGGCCTCGGCCACCGGAAGCGAAGTGCTGCAGGCGATTCGAGGTCTGGCGCGCCACCTCGGCGCGAGCCCGGTCATTTCGTCGGAACATCGCTAGATTCCGGTGGTAAAATAGAACGATGATCCGTCCAGCGGGCCGCCCCACCGTGGCCCTCCTTTGCCTTCTCGCCGCCCTCGCGGCGGCGCCTCGCGACGCCTCGGCCGGCGCGCGCGCCGTTCCATCCCGCTCGGAGGGGGACGTGACGCCGCTGCGCCAGCTCCGCGTGCCTTCCGGCGCCCCCCGGCTCTACAGCGCGGGAGACACCCTCACGATCTACAGCGAGACGCTGGAAGCGTTCACGAGCCCCGGAACCGAGGGCGCGTGGACCCATCTCGACAAGTCGGGCCAGCCCACGGCCTGGCACATCGCTCCCGACCTCTCCTGCGAGGGGAATTCATTCTGGTGCGGTGTTTACGACCCGACCTGGACCGGCGACCTCGATCAGAAGGGATACGACAATGGCTGGACGCAGGAGGCGTCGAACTACGTCGACCTGACCGGCGCGCTCACTCCAGTCACGCTCGGCTTCACGCATCGGCTCAACGTGGAATCGGGATTCGATTTCGGGCGCGTGGAGGTCCTCGATCCCGATCAGGGGTGGGTGCCGCTCGGATCGTTCACCGGCGTCGTCGATCCGCCGGGCGCCGCGCTCTGCGACACGTTCGTCGTTCAGATTCCCGACTCCATCATCGCCAAGGGCCCGATCGTTCCGTTTCGCCTCATGTTCCTTTCCGACGTTTCCGGCTCGTCCGCCGACGGCCTCTATCCGAGCGGCGCAGGGTGGTCGCTCGACAACGTCACCGTCCGGGCCGGGATCTCGGACATCCGCTTCTTCGACGACTTCGAGGCGGGCATCGGAACCTGGAGCGTCAGCACCTTCCCGCCGGTAGGCGATCTCTGGCGCATCGTGGCGAACGGCGCGATCGAGCAGCTCTGCTCCACGAACGTCACCAAGGTTTGGACCTCCGCCAGCCCCACGTCCGGGGCGCTCTTGCCGCGCGCGTACGACATCCTCCAGGGGCCCCCGATCGGCATGAGCCGGCCCGACCAGGTCTTCCTCTCGTTCGACGTCTTCCGAAACCTTTCGCTTCCGGCTTGCTTCTATTACAACGTGACCTTTCGCGAACGAAAGACCACCGATCTCGGTTGGTCGCCCTGGACCGATCCGACCGGGCTCCTCTACTTCGGGAACGAGAAGGAGTGGCTGCGGCAGACGATTCCGCTCGTGGGGGCTGGCGGGGCCGACTCGGTCCAGTTCCGCTTCACGGTCCGCGATTTCGGAGCCCTCTTCTGCGAAGGAAGTTCGACGGCGACCGGCACGCTCTTCCTGCTCGACAATTTCGAGTTGCGCGTCATCGGACTGGCCGGTCCCTCGATCGCGACGACGGAGGCCGATCTCTTCCAGGACACCTTCCAGACGGCCCCCTTCTACGCGAACGACAACATCAACACGCCGAAGGGCGACAGCCTCGTCGTGCGCGTCGCCGCGTCGCGCGGACTCAAGGAGTCGTTCCTCCACTACAGCGTCGACGGAGCCTCCTTCGCGGCGACGCCGCTGGCGCCGACCGGCGGATCGGCCTTGAATGCCTTCTACGCCGACGTGCCCGGCGGGGCCTACCCGCGCGGGAGCGTCGTTCGCTACTACGTGAGCGCGACCGACTCGCTCAACGCCATGGTGACGCTCCCCTCGGACGCGCTGGCCGCGTCGCACTACTTCTCGGTCTCGGTGCTGCCGGCGATTCAGCCGGCGTCGGGGCTCTGCGCCGGCGATTCCGCCAGGATTCTCTACGTGAACTCCGAAGCGCCGGTGGACGGCACGCCGGGCCTCGCGCAGG
This sequence comes from Candidatus Eiseniibacteriota bacterium, assembly GCA_031421415.1. GTDB lineage: Bacteria > Eisenbacteria > RBG-16-71-46 > SZUA-252 > SZUA-252 > SZUA-252. Next base: position 7,887 of record JANOOP010000008.1, on the reverse strand, counting down.
GGCTCACGGCGCTCGGCCTCCGCTTCGACCGCTACGACGTCAACGCCGCGGTCTCGGGCCTGGGGAACGGCCCCGGGGGCGGCAACCCGCTCGACCCGAACCGGATCTGGCCGGCGACACCGCTCGCCGCGCTCTCGGCCTACTCCACGATCGTCTGGGATGTCGGCGAGCGCTCCAACGCGACCTTGAGCGAGCAGGACCAGGCGCTCCTCCAGACGTGGGCCGCGCTGGCGGGTCGCAATCGGAATCTCCTCCTCGCGGGGGACAATCTGGTGTTCGATCTCGCGGTGAACGGCCGCGGCATCGCGAACTTCCTCTCCTGCACGGCCGGCGTGACGTACATCCGGGACGCGTGGGAGGGTGCGCCCCAGGACACCCTCCGGCCCGTCGTCATCGGCGCGCCCGGAACGAAGCTGGCTCCCGACCCCTTCCCCCTGAACGGCGACTGCCCCAGCCTCAACCGCTTCGACGCGCTGACGCCGAGTCTCTGCGGCGGAGGCACGGGCCGGAACTGGCTCCTCTACCCGAATCAATTGGCCGCCGCGACCGAGCGCCGCGCCGCCCTCGGAACGCCCGGGGGAGACAGCGCGCGCGCGGTCACGAGCGGATTCTCCTTCGCCGGCATGAGCAGCGCGGCGCAGCGAAATCTCTTCCTCTGGCGAACCGTTCACGAGGAATTCGAGGAGCCCTACTGCTTCACCCCGACCGCCGTGCTCCCGACGCCCGCCACGGCGCCGGCCGCCCTCGCGCGGCTCCTGGGCGCGGCGCCGAACCCGTTCAATCCGCATACGACGATTCGGTTCGATCTGGCGCGGGGGGCGCGCGTGAGGCTCTCCATCTTCGACGTGACAGGATCGCGGGTCCGGCTCCTCCTCGACGCGCCGCGCCCGGCGGGGCGCCACGAAATCGGCTGGGATGGGCGCGACGAGCGGGGGCGGGAGGTCGTCACCGGCATGTACTTCTGCCGTCTGGAGGCCGACGGGACCTCCCAGGCGCGGAAGTTGACCCTCTTGCGCTAGGCTCCCCTTCGGCCGTATCCTCGTAGGCCACAACTGCAGACATCCTTCGGGGCGGGGCGTAAGTCCCCACCGGCGGTATAGCCCGCGAGCCCGGGACTTCGGTCCCCGGCAGATCCGGTGTAACTCCGGAGCCGACCGTTACAGTCGGGATGGAAGAAGGATGCAACGTTCGTTGGCGTTCGCGGCGATGGGCCGCGTGTGCCCCGCGGGTGTCTGCCTGCGGGGTTTTTCTATGCGACTTGAATCGGGGGCAGCGCGCGGCGCGGCCCCTCTCCTCGAAACGACCGGCGGCGTCTCCCCGGCCGAGCGGAGCGCGATGCGGGAAGCGATCCGCCTCGCGCGTCGTGGCGTCGGCGGCACGCATCCGAATCCGCGCGTCGGCGCCGTCCTTCTCGTCGAGGGCCGCGTGGCGGCCCGCGGCTGGCACGCCTGCGCCGGCGAGGCGCACGCTGAGGTCCGGGCCCTGGAAGAGGCCGGCTCCCAGGCCCGCGGCGCCACCCTCGTCGTCACGCTCGAACCATGCGCCCACCAAGGACGGACTCCGCCCTGCGTCGATTCCATTCTCGCCTCGGGTGTCCGCCGGGTCGTCGTCGGCATGGTCGATCCCAACCCGATCGTCGACGGCCGCGGGATCGAGGCGCTCCGCCTCGCGGGGATCGAGGTCGCGGTCGGCGCGCTCGAGACGGAATGCCGGGCACTCAACGGTCCCTATCTCAAGGCGCTCGCGACCGGGTTCCCCTGGGTGACGCTGAAGGCGATGCTCTCGCTCGACGGGCGGTTCGCGACCGACGGGGGCGATTCGCGCGGCCTCGGCGGCGCTGAGGAGCAGCGGCTCTGCCACCGGCTTCGGGCGGAACACGACGCCGTGCTGGTCGGAAGGGGAACGCTCCTCGCGGACGATCCGCTCCTGACCGTGCGGCTTGCGCGCGGGAGGACCCCCTGGCGGGTGGTGCTCGACTCGGCACTCCGCATTCCGGACGACGCCGCGATTCTCGGCACCACCGCGGTGGCGCCTCTGATCGTGGCGACGGTCGCGCGCGAGGGGAGCCGTATTGCGGCCCTCGAGGCGCGAGGCGCGCGAGTATGGCGCTTCGAACCGACCGCCGCGGGCCAGGTGCCACTCCGGCCCCTCCTGAATCGACTGACGCGCGAGGGGTGCTACGCGCTCCTCGTCGAGGGGGGCGCCGCCGTCCACACCTCGTTCCTGCGCGAAGGATTGGCGGATGGCGTGGCGGTGGGAATCGCGCCGCTCCTGATCGGCGGTTCGGCGCCGCGAGCCTGGACCGGCGATCTGGGACGGACGCGCCTCCAGGACGCGATCGAGATCGATTCGCTTCGGTCACGGCGCGTCGGCCGCGATCTCTGGCTCGAGGGGACGATTCGCGCCGTGGAGCCGTCGCGTGTTTAGCGGAATCGTGGAGCGCGTCGGCGCGATCAAGCGCCGCGCCGACGTGGCCGCGGGCGTTCGGTTTCACGTACGCGCAGGGTTCGACCCGGAGCCCGCGCCGGGGGCGAGCATCGCCGTGAACGGCGTCTGCCTCACCGTCGAGCGCGCCTCCGAAGGCGCCTTCGACGTGGTGGCGGTCGCGGAGACGCTTCGCCGGACGAACCTCGGCGCTCTCGCCGAGGGCGCCCGCGTCAACCTGGAGCGCGCGCTCCGTGTCGGCGACGAGATCGGCGGACACTGGGTCCAGGGACACGTCGACGGACTCGGCTCGGTGACGGCGGTGGAGACGCGCCCCGACGACGTGCGCGTGGCCATCGAAGTGCCGGCGCCGCTCCGTCGCTACGTGGCCGAGAAGGGATCGATCACCGTGGACGGCATCAGCCTCACGGTGGCTGGCTGGGAGGAGCCTCGCCTCGTCGTGGCGCTGGTTCCGTATACGCTCGAGATGACCACCGCGTCGGCCTGGCGCCCGGGAACGCGCGTGAACCTTGAAGTGGATGTCGTGGCGCGCTACCTGGATCGCCTCCTCGCGGCACGCGCGGGCGAGGCGAAGGGCGCAGCCGCGCCGCGGACGGAGGCACTGTGAGCCGAGAGACGAAGCGAAGGAACGGGGCGGGGACGGTGGGCCGCCGCGCCGCCGCCGGGGACGGCGTCGACAAGGTCGACGACGCGCTCCGCGCGCTGAAGCGCGGCGAGATGATCGTCGTCGTGGATGACGAGGAACGCGAGAACGAAGGCGACTTCGTGATGGCCGCGGAGAAGACGACCGCCGAGGACGTGAATTTCATGACGCGGGAAGCGCGGGGACTTCTCTGCGTGTCGCTCCCGGGCGAACGGCTGGAGCAGCTCGGTCTGGGCCTCATGGCGCCGGCGAACACCGCCCGGTTCGCCACGCCCTTCACCGTATCGGTCGATCTCCTGCGCGGTACCACGTCGGGCTCCTCGGCTCAGGATCGCGCGCTCACGATTCGCGCTCTCGCCTCGGCGAAGACGAAGCCGGAGGCGCTGGCTCGGCCGGGGCACGTCTTCCCGCTGAAGGCGGACGATCAGGGCGTGCTACGCCGACCCGGCCACACGGAAGCGGCGCTCGACCTCGCCCGTCTGGCGGGACTCCGCCCGGCGGGCGTTCTCTGCGAGATCCTCGCCGCCGACGGCACGATGGCGCGCGGACCGGAGTTGATCCGCATCGCGCGCAAGCACGGCTTCGTCCTCATCACCATCCGCGACCTGGTCCGCTACCGCTACCAGCGGGAACGGCTCGTGAAGCGGATCGCCGCCTCACGCCTTCCGACGAAGCACGGCACCTTCCGCGTGGTCGTCTACGGGAGCCCGCTCGACGGCGCGCACCACGTTGCCCTCGTGAAGGGGACGCCGTCCGCGTCGCGGGCCGACGTGGTCCGGATCCACTCGCAGTGCCTTACCGGCGACGTCTTCGGCTCCATGCGCTGCGATTGCGGCGAGCAGATGGAGGCCGCGCTGGAGCGGATCGAAAAGGAGGGCGTCGGCGCCTTTCTCTACCTCCGTCAGGAAGGGCGGGGGATCGGGCTGGCCAACAAGCTTCGCGCCTACGAGCTTCAAGACATGGGGCTCGACACGGTGGAGGCGAACGTGCGGCTCGGCTTCGCGCCCGACCAGCGTGACTACGGCGTCGCCGCGCAGATCCTGCGCGACCTCGGCTACGAAAAGGTGCGGCTCCTCACGAACAACCCTCGCAAGGTGGAGGCGCTCCGCGACTACGGCATCGCCGTGGAGCAGCGCGAGCCGATCGAGATCCTTCCGAACGCCGCGAACGAGCGCTATCTCCGCACGAAGCGGGAGAGGCTGGGCCACCTGCTGAAGCATCCGCTTCTTCGCGAGGCGGCCGCCGCGCCTGGAAACGGCCGGCGGGGGCGCGGAGCGTGAGCCCGATCCGTCCGCTCAACCGGGGAAAGGCGGTGTTCACCGTTCCGAAGGGGGCGCGCCTCATCGCCGGAGAACACGCGCGGGGGCGCGGGCTCCGCATCGGTGTCGTGGTGTCTCGGTTCAACGATCGGATCACGAGCCGGCTTCTCCAGGGCGCCTACGAAGCGCTGGAAGCGTCCGGAGTGCGCGCGGCGGACCTCGCCGTCGCGTTCGTGCCGGGGGCGTTCGAACTCCCGTTCGCCGCGCGCCGTCTCGCGGCCGCCGGGCGCCATGACGCCGTCGTCTGTCTCGGCGCGGTCGTTCGGGGCGGCACGCCGCACTTCGACTACGTCGCGGGAGAGGCGGCGCGGGGCATCGCGCGCGCGTCCGAGGAGACCGGAGTTCCGGTCATCTTCGGCGTGCTGACCACCGACAACGCCCGGCAGGCGCTCGAGCGCTCGGGAGGGCGACGGGGGAACCGGGGAGCCGACGCGGCCCGGGCCGCCATCGAGATGGCCCACGTCGCTCGGAAGTTCCGGGGAAGGAGACGGGCATGACCTCCCGCCGGCAGGCACGAGAACTGGCGTTCCGCGCGGTCTACCAGGCCGACGTGACGGGGGAGACCCCGAAGCATTGCCTCGAGGAGATCCTGGAGGAGACGCCCTCCTCCGACGACATCCGGGCGTTCGCCGCCACACTGGTCGACGAACTGGAGGAGCACCGCGAGAACGTCGACGCGATCGTTTCGCGAACGGCTCATAATTGGCCGCTCCGCCGCATGGCGGCAACCGACCGCTCGGTCCTCCGCGTGGCGGTCGTGGAACTCCTGCATCACGCGGAGACTCCGACGAGGGTCGCCCTGGACGAGGCGATCGAGATTGCCAAGAAGTACGGCTCCGAGACATCGGGATCGTTCGTGAACGGAATCCTTGACCGGATCGCCCACGACGCGCGACCCTCCGCAAAATGACCACCGTTTTCGTTTCCGACATACACGGCAATCTCGAGGCGCTCCAGGCGGTCCTCGCGGCCGTCGACACCTACGCCCCCGACCGGATCATCTGCGTGGGGGACGTGGTCGGCTACGGTGCGAGCCCCAACGAATGCCTCGATCTTGTCCGCTCGCGCTGCAAGACCGTCCTGCTCGGCAATCACGACGCCGCCGCAAGCGGCGGGCCCGAGATCGCCCGCTTCAACATCCACGCGCGCGTCGCCGCCGAGTGGACGAGCCGTATCCTGACGCGGGAGAATCGAGAGTTCCTCCAGCGTCTCCCGCTCACGCACGAGGGCGACGGATTCCTATGCGTCCACGCCTCGCCGGCCACGCCGCGGGACTGGGAGTACCTCCTCGACCGCTTCGACGCCGAGCCGCAGTTCGCCTATTTCAACGTCCCGGTCTGCTTCATCGGGCACACGCACCAGCCCGCCATCTTCATGGCCGACCCCGGCGGGTGCCGCTCGCTGCCGGTCGGGTCGCTCTCGCTCGACCCGCAGCGCCGCTACATCGTGAACGTCGGGAGTGTCGGGCAGCCGCGCGACCGCGATCCTCGCGCCTGCTTCGTGGTCTACCACGAGCTGGCGAGCCGAATCGAATACGTCCGCGTCCCCTATCCCGTCGAGACGGCCCAGGAGAAGATCCGGGCCGCGCGTCTTCCCGAGGTCCTGGCCACCCGCCTCGCCACGGGGGAATAACGTGGCGCCGCGCGCCTCCACCGAAAAGCACTGGAATCGATTCTGGACGGAGCGCGCCGACATCGACGCGGTCTATCCGACCGACGGTCGCGTCGTCGAGCAGATCGAGGCGGAAGGCCCGGTGGCGGGGAAGCGAATCATGGAAGTCGGCGCGGGATCGGGACGCGACAGCGTCCGGCTGGCCGCCGCGGGAGCCACGGCGATCATCCTCGACTACTCCGTTCCTTCGCTCGATACCGCGCGTCGCGTCGCCGAGCGGGAGGGAGTGCGCGCGCATTTCGTCCGGGCCGACGCGCTCCGGCTTCCGTTCCGGGACGGCGCCTTCGACGTCGTCTTCCATCAGGGACTCCTGGAGCACTTCCGCGATCCGAGCCCGCTGCTGCGCGAGAACGTGCGCGTGCTGGCTCCGGGCGCGCTCCTGCTCGTGGACGTTCCGCAGCGATTCCACCTCTACACCGTGGCGAAGCACGTCCTGATCGCGATGGGGAAGTGGTTCGCCGGCTGGGAGACGGAGTTCTCCATCGGCGAGTTGGAGCGCGCGATGCGCCGCGCCGGCGTTCGCATCACCGGCCGCTACGGCGCCTGGATGATCCCGGGGCTCTTCTACCGGGCGCTTCGGCTCGTGCTCTTGAAAGTAGGCGTCGCGCGCCTTCCGCTCTTTCCGCCGCCGGTTCCCCTCGTCACGCCGGTCGTCGCGGCGCTCCGCCGCGCCTGGGAACGGACTCCCCTCGCAATGCACACGTACTTCGTGATCGGCGCGCTGGGCCGGAAGGAAGGCGGCGAGGCGACGCCGCGGCGCGCGTGAGAATCGTCGTCCTCAACTGGCGCGATCCCCGGCATCCCGAAGCGGGCGGCGCCGAACTCCATCTCCTCGAGATTCTCAAGCGATGCGTGCGCGACGGCGACCAGGTCACCTGGCTCGCCGAGGCATTTCCCGGCGCATCCGCCGAGGACGCGGTGGAGGGGATCCGGATCGTTCGAGCGGGCGCGTGGTACAATGCGCACCTTGCCCTCGGCGCGCTCTACCGCGCACGGTTCCGGAGGGAGCGCGTGGACTTGGTGGTCGAGGACATCAACAAGGTGCCGTTCTTCACACCGCTCTTCGCGCGCGCGCCGGTGCTGGCGGTGGTGCCGCATCTCTTCGGCGCGACCGTGTTCCGCGAAGCTTCGCTCCCGGTCGGCGCCGTCGTCTGGGCGCACGAAGCGCTTCTGCCGATCGTCTACCGCCGCACTCCCTTCCTCGCCATTTCCGAGAGCACGCGCGACGATCTCGTTCGCCGCGGCATCGCGCGCGAGCGGATCTCCGTCGTCCGGTGCGGACTCGACCAGGGCGCGTACGCGGTGACGAATCCGCCGGAGAAGCGCGGCCCGGTCGTGGCCTTCCTGGGGCGGTTGCGGAAGTACAAGGGGGCACAGTTCGTCCTCCGCGCGCTTCCGGCGGTGCTGGCCGCGGCGCCGGAGGCGCGCCTCGACGTCATCGGGGACGGGCCCTACCGGCCCGAACTCGAGCGGCTGGCGGAACGCCTCGGCGTGTCGGCGCGGGTGCGCTTCCTCGGAGCCCTTTCGCACCAGGCGAAGGTCGCGGCCCTGAACGAAGCGCAGGTCGCGACGTGCCCCTCGCCCAAGGAAGGGTGGGGCCTCACGGTGATCGAGGCGAACGCCTGCGGGGCGCCCGTCGTCGCGAGCCGGAGTCCCGGCCTGGTGGAATCGGTTCGCGAGGGAGAAACCGGAATCCTCGTGCCGCACGGCGACGTGGCGGCGCTGGCCGCCGGCATCGCGCGTCTGCTCGGCGACCGCGCCGAGCGGCTCCGAATGGCGGACGCGGGGCGGCGCTGGGCGGCGACGTTC
>JANOOP010000007.1:0-2267 GCA_031421415.1 Candidatus Eiseniibacteriota bacterium | reverse complement strand
CCTCGACTGCGGCACGGACGACGAGTTCTACCTGGAACTGGGCGCGCGGCAGATGACCGCCAAGCAGAAGGCGCTCGGGATCGCGCACGAGAACCTGGAGTTCGAGGACGGGCACATGGGGATATCCTATCGTTTCGACGTGAGCCTTCCAAAGATCGCGGAAGCCCTGGCCCCGTGAGCGAAGCAAGGGGGCGCGCCATCGCCAGGCTCTCCGCCGCCATCGCGGCGAACGAGCCCGAGGACGTGGCCCGCGAGGCTGCGGCGGCGCTGGCCGCCGGACTCTCGGCAAGCGCCGTCTACGAGACGATCTTGCAGTCGTATCTCTTCGTCGGCTTCCCGCGCGCCATCGAGGCGTTTCTTGCCGCGAAGCCGCTCCTGGAGCATCACGGCGGCATTCCCGCCGCACCCGAGCCGCCCTCTCCCGCCGAGTGGACCGCGCGCGGCGAGTCGCTCTGCCGGGAGATCTACGGGCGCCACTACGAGAAGCTGCTCGACACCATGCGCGGCCTCTCGCCCGACCTGGCCGCATGGATGATCCTGGAAGGGTACGGGAAGACGCTCTCGCGACCCGCGCTGACTCCGGTGGAGCGGGAGACCGGTGTGCTCGCGATCCTGACCGTGACGCGCATGTGGCGCCAGCTCCGCTCTCACGCGATCGGCACGGTGAACGTTGGCGGCACGCGTGCCGCCGCGCGCGAGGCGATCGAGGCGGCGCGCCCCTGGGCGGGAGACGAGTGCGTGCGCGAGGCGCTGGAGACCACGGGACTCTCGGGGGCGTGATGATCGCGGCGGGGACGGAGATGGAGATGGAGGCGAAATGAACGCGGGCGAGTTCGTGAAGTCCCACGGGCTGGGAAACGATTACGTCGTGGTCGACACCGCGACATTCGGCATTCCGCTCACGCCGGAGCGAGTGCGGCTCCTATGCCATCGGAATCTCGGCCTCGGTTCGGACGGCATCCTGGAGGTCGACGCCCGCGAGCGCTACTTCGTGAAGATCTGGAATCCCGACGGAAGCGAAGCGGAGCGGAGCGGAAACGGCCTCAGAATCGCGGCGAAGTTCCTGGCCGAGCATGGCTACGTGAAGGGCGACGAATTCACGGTCGAGACGGTGGCGGGCCCAGTGCGAACGCAGGTGTTCCGCGAATCGGGCCGCGTGAACAGCGTGCGACTGGAGATGGGGCAAGCCACGATTGATCGAGCGCAGAGGAGCCTGGAGGTCGGCGGGGAATCGCTCGACGTAACGGTGCTGTCGGTAGGCAATCCCCACTGTGTCGTCTTCGGCGAGGAAATGACACAGGCGCGCCTCTTCGACCTGGGTCCGCAGATCGAGAATCACGCGAAATTCCCGAAGCGAATCAACGTGCAATTGGCCGAACCGATCTCCCGAAACCGGGTCCGCGCCCTGATCTGGGAACGAGGCGCCGGTCACACGCTGGCCTCGGGAACATCTTCCTGCGCCATTGCGGCGGCTTGCTTCGACCGCGGCCTGGTGGATGGCCACGTGACGATCGAGATGGAAGGCGGCACGCTGGATATCGACGTCGCATCCGACCTCGCGGTCGTCATGAAAGGACCCGTGGAGGAAGTCTTCGTGGGATCGCTCAGCCCCGACTTGCGGGAGCGGCTGCTGTCGCTCGGTTAGCCCTGCCGCGCGTCGATGGTGTGAGGCCTGGCACCTCGCCGACTCTCCCGCAGCATTACTTCGCATCAGACGGCGGCCAGATCACCTTCGCGCTGATCAGGAGCGCGACTCCCCCCAGGAACGGCATCAACCCAATCGCCCAGATTCGCTTGTCCGGTTCCACCGACGAGAGAAACACCATCAGGCTGATCCCTACGGCGATGCAGACCAGCCCCCCGATCATGAGCCCATGCGCGCGGCGGGTGCGGGACCCGGACCCGTTTCCACTCTCGTAGGAGTAAGGGCCCACCATGGGGGGAAGCTTTGAGGGATCGACGCCCCGCTCGATGGCCGCGATGCGCTCGCGGCGCTCCAGTTCGGCGAGGCGCTGTTGGCCCGTGGTCCGAATGATCGCGAGCATGATCCCGCCGATGATGGCGATAATCGGGATGGCGAACGGAATGGTCGACCACATCAACCTCTCCAAATCGTGCATGGCGTTTTCCCTCCGGGGGTTAAGGTAGTGGCCTATCGTCGAGACGGGACCTTGCTCGCCCTCGTTCACCCCCTTGGACGGGCGGAGGGCGGGGCCCGGTTTCAGACGCCGGCCATGCAGAAGCTGAAACCGGCGCACCCGCTCGGC
>JANOOP010000006.1:0-8246 GCA_031421415.1 Candidatus Eiseniibacteriota bacterium | reverse complement strand
TCGTCGCGCTCCTTGTCGGAGAGCTGAAACTGGATGCTGGCCGGCCGTTCCCACGTGCGGGACCGCTGGATATGCGCCGACCAGTCGTCCGAGCGCTCGGCGGCGATCGCGCTGTCGGTCTCCCCTTCCACCGCGCCTTCCGCGGCGGCCCGATCGGCGAGCGCCTCGTCGTCGGCCGCGCCGGCGGGCCAGGGAATGGCCTCGCCCGTCGCCGCCGCGTCGCCGCCGTCGGCACGGCCGGCGGAAGCCGAGCTGTCCGCGTCGCTCAGCTCGTCGAGGGAGAGGTAGGCGTATTCGATATGGCGGAAGTCCCGCTCCCAGAGAAGCGTGACGACGTCGTCCTGCCCGTTCGGGCCGTCGATCGCCTTCCGCACGACTTCCAGGAAGGAGCGCAGCTCGCCCCCCTCCAGCCCCTCCCGGATCGTGATCCCGCGCACGCCGTCCGCGAAGAAGCGGAAGGCGAGCGAGTCGTTCCGGTCGGCATTGTGGTAGACGGAGTATCCCTCGAAGAGAAAGTCGAATTGCTGCACGGTGAGGGGGATGTCCCCGATTTCCTTGAGGCACGACCACGTGCGCGCTTCCAGGTCGGCCTGGAATTTCACGAGCTGAGGGTTGTTCGGCAGATAGAGGCGCGTCGCCTTCACGGTCTTGACGAGCGTGGAGAGCCAGTCGGCTACGCGCTTCACGTCGAGCGCCAGGACCTGGTCGCGGATCTTCTCCGCTTTCTGGTCCGCGCTGCGCTCGGGATTCGCCGTCTTGGAAGTGGTTGGGGTGCCCATACGGGTCAAGGTTCGGCTGCTTCCAACCACTCCTTGAGCGCTTTCGAGGGGGCGCGGGAAAAACGGAGCTAGGGTCGGACCTCGACCCGTCCGGGAATCGCTTCGGAGCCCTTGGGAAGCGCTCCCAGGGCGACCACGTGGGCCGCCCGGATCTGCCCCAGGGCGCGGCGGTCGTGCGTGAAGAGGATCACCTGCACCTCCTCCGCCAGTTCCTCCAGGAACGCCAGGAGGGAGCCCCGGCGGTCCTCGTCCAGATGGGCGACCGGATCGTCGAGCAGGAGCGGCAGCGGCTCGCGGGCCGCCAGCTCCTGCGCCAGGGAGGCGCGGAGCGCGAGGTAGAAGATGTCCCGCGCGCCGCGCGAGAGGGAGTCGATCCCGATGGCGCCGCGGCCGCCCATGGCGAGCGTGGCGTGGAATTCGGCGTCCAGCGCGACCGAACCGTACCGTCCGGAGGTGAGCCGGGCCAGGGTCGCCCCGGCCTTCTCGGCGATTCGCCCCACGTGCTGCTCCTGGTACTCGTGGACCGCCTCGCGGAGCCCCTCCAGCGCGATCAGGAGAGCGTCGCGATGCTTCACCTCGTAGCGAAGCGATTCCTCCTCGGCCACGATCGACTCGTCGAGCGATTCGAGATTTTCGGCGTCGCCGTCGGGCCCGCCGCGGCGCACCACGCCGTCGAGCGCCTCCTGTGCCGAACCGAGCCGTGTCCGGAGCGCCATCGTCTCCCGCTTCAGCCGGTCGGAGGCCTCGGCGATCTTCACCGGATCCTCCCTGAAGGGGGAGAGGAAGGGTGACTGCTGCAGGAGGAGCTTTTCCTTCGAACGGAGCGAGGCCACCGCCTCGTCGATCTCGCGCGCCTCGTTCTCCAGACGGTCGGGCATCGGGAGCGAGTGCATGACCGCCGCGTGCTCGCGCCGCTCCTGATTCGCGGCGCGGAACTGCTTCACGTCGGCCAGCACGACCTCCAGCGTCCGCCCCGCCAGGAACGGGTTCACGCGGATCTCGACCTGGTCGACCTCCTGGCTCAGCGTGCGGATGTTCTCCTCGACCATCTTCACCTGCGCCTCGCCCATGACGCGGGCCTTCTCGGTGCTCTGACCGAAGGCGCGACTGACGATGAGGCCGAGCACGGCGCCGAGCGCCATGGCGCCGGCCGAGAGCCCGAGTTGCCTCCAGACCCCGTAGGTGATCCCGGCGGCGAGCGCGGCGAGGAGGATGGTGATCCCCATCGTCACGACCCGGGAGACGGGCCGCGTCGCATCCAGTTTTCCCCGCTCCGTTTCCACCGACTTGAGATGTCGCGCGCGCTGCGCGCGGAGCGTCCCCAGGCGGACCAGGTCGGGCTCCACTTCTTCGGGAGCGTTGGCCAGATAGCCGAGGCTCTGCGCGATGCGGCGGTCGATCTCCTCCACGGAATTACGTGCGCGGCGCGCGTTCACCAGTTCGGACCCGATCGCCGGCGCGCGCTTCAGGAGCTTCCGCTGCTCTTCCCGGAGCGAGACCCACGCGTCGAGGTCGGCCAGGAGCTGTTCCTTCCCGGCGAGATCGGCGCGGAGATCCAGAGTTCTCGAGTCGAGTTCTTCCCGTTCCTTTTGCCGCGACTTCCCCTCGCTCAGCACGACCTCCGCGCGGGCGCGGCGTGTGCGGAGTTCCTCGAGACGCGCGGTGCGGCTCTCGATGGAGCGGTTGGAGCGCTTGCGCGAGCGCGGATCGAAGGGGTGTTCCCTGGTCAGGAGATCGAGCCGCGCCAGGAGCGCCTGCTGAATCTGCTGATAATCGGCCTCCACGGCGCCGGAGACGAGGTGCCGCAACTCCGGAGAGACCTCCGTCTCGAGCGCGTTCTCATGGACGAACGCGGACTCGCGAAAGAGGCGTTCGTCGGTGAAGCCGAGCCAGCCTCGCAAAATTTCCTCGTACTTCTCGAGTTCGGAACTCCGGCCGCGCGGATTCGCGGAACCGTGGAAGAGCGTCTCCACCGGTTCCTCGCCCTCGGCGCCGAGACGAACCACCTCCACGTCGTGCGTGTCGAAGCGACGCGAGACGCGGTAGCGGTCGTTGGCGGCGCGAAAGGTGACCGACGCGGCATGCCGCGCGCCGCTCCAGGGGCGGGCCAGCGCTTCCGCCTCGTGCGAGCCGAAGCCGAAGAGCGTCGAGACGACGGCGGAGGCGAACGACGACTTCCCCGATTCGTTCGGGCCGATGACGAGGTTCAGCCGCTTCGGCTCGAAGACCGCCTCGTAGGCGGTCAGGGGGCCGAAGCCCTCGATGACGACGCGCTCAAGACGCATGGCGGGGGTTCTGAAATTCGGCGAGGCCGATCCGGAGGGCCAGGGTGGCGGTGCCGCGCGCCTCTTCATCCGGCGCCCGATCGATCCGCTCCAGCATGTTTCGCACGAAGACGCCGCGGACGGTCGCCTCCTCGCGATACTGGTCGAGGAGCCGCGCGTTCACGACGTAGGTCCGGTCGTCGAGTTCGAGATGGAAGAAGCGGGGCGCCAGCCGTTCCAGGAGACGCTCCGCGTCGAAGACGAACGTGCTCGGCCCTTCGAGCCGGAGCCGCGCCAGTTCACGGTCGCCCGCGAAGGCGAGAATTCGCTGCTCCAGCGCCGCTTCTTCGGAGAGGTCGGAGGCCTGGAAGTCGATCAGCGCCTGCGTGAGAGTCCGCTGGTTCCACGGCGTGCGCTCCACCGAGATCGATTCGCGCCCGAGCGTGGCGGTGACGAGGTAGCGGGGACCGTCTTCGCCGAACTTCTTCCCTTCCAGCGTGCCGGGATAGACCGCCACCGACCCGCCTTCCCGCACCTCGGAGAAATTGTGGTAGTGACCGAGCGCCAGATAGTGAAGGCCCGACGCCGCGATCTCGGTCCGGTTGATCGGAAGGTCGTTGCTCCGCCGCTTCCAGGTCGGGCTGTCCTCCAGCGCCGCGTGAAGCACGCCGAGGTGGAAGTCGGCCAGGCCCAGGGGGCGGAATTCGCCCAGCGGCCGCTCGCAGACCACCGCGTCGTAGGCAATCCCGTACGTCTGGACCGTGAGGCCGCCGACCGAGACGCGAGGTCCCGCCTCGAGCGTCGGCGAAAGGAAGAGATGGACGTTGTCGGCGAGACGAAGCCGGCGATAGACGGATCGCCGGTAGGAAGGCGCGTCGTGCGTCCCGGGGGCGATCAGGACCGGGACCTTCGCCCTCTCCAGCCTCTCGAAGGCGGCCTCCACCTGCGCGACCAGCCCTTCGTCGGGATCGTGCGTGTCGAAGAGATCGCCCGCGATCACCACGAAGTCGACCGGGCGCGCCTCCCCCGCCGCGTATTCCACGGCGCGGAGAAACGCGCTCAGGAAGTCGCGTGCCCGCTCCTCGCCCCGGTCGCCCAGGGAGGGAAACGTGGCGCCGAGGTGGAGATCGGCGAGATGAAGGAGGCGAATGCTCATCGTACGGTCCGTTTTCCCCCGCGGCTTTTCAGAAGCCGCTTCAGGTCGCGCAGCGCCTCGCGATGCGATTCGAACGCGATCGGGCGCGGCAGACGGTTCAGCGGAAAGTACTCCACTTCGCTCGCGGCGTCGCCTGCTTCCAGACGTCCCCCCACCGGCCGCGCGTGATAGAGAATCAGCACCGCGCGCGTCCGCGGATCGTCCCGGCCCGCGTAGACACCGAAGAGCCCCGTGAGCCGCACCTTGAGCCCCGTCTCTTCCCGGGCCTCGCGGATGGCGGTCGTCTCGGGGTGCTCCCCGTATTCCATGAAGCCCGCCGGAATCCCCCAGCAGCCTAGCCGCGGCTCGTGGCCGCGCTTCGCGAGGAGGACCGTGCCGCTCTTCTCGATCACCACGCCGCACGCGGGGACCGGATTCCGGTAGGCGATGAACCCGCACTCCGGGCAGCCGCGCCGCTTCACGCCGTGCTCCGTGATGGGGCGAGTCCGCGTGCCGCAGAGCGGACAGTGCCGCGCCTCGGGGCGCGTGGCGACCACCTTCCGCGCTTGCCCTCCGCGTCCGGCCTTCATAGGCTACCTTCCATGGTCACCGATCGAAGCCTCGAAACGCGGTTTGCCGTCCTATCTGCCATCGGCATCAACGGTTGGTTCCTCCAGTGAAAAAAGCGACGCCGAAAAGGGCCGCTGCCAGGTCGGCCCCCAAGTCCTACCCGCCGGTCCTCGCCGAGGGCCCCCTGATCGGGGCCCACATGAGCGTCGCCGGGGGGCCGGTCACCGGAATCGAGCGCGCCCTGGCCGTCCGAGCCCGCGCGTTGCAGATATTCACGAAGAATGCGAATCAGTGGAAGGGAAAGCCGATCTCGAACGAGGAGGCGACGGCGTTTCGGGCCGCCTGGGCCGCCAGCGGCCTGGCCCCGGTGGTGGCGCACGACTCCTACCTGATCAACCTCGCCTCCCCCGTCCGCGCGCTCCGGGAACAGTCGGTCGAGGCGCTGGCCGACGAACTCCTCCGCTGCGAAGTCCTGGGAATCGCGTTCCTCGTCGCCCATCCCGGAGCGCACGTCGGCTCGGGAGTGCTGGAGGGGTGCGACCGCGCGGCCGATTCGATCGACGAAGCCCGCGCTCTGGCGCCAGCGCCCTCCGTGATCCTACTCCTCGAGACGGTGGCCGGACAGGGGACCACGCTCGGCCGGAAATTCGAGGAGCTGGCGCGGATGCGAAGCGGCGTGTCCCGGCGCGACCTGGTCCAGTTCTGCCTCGACACCTGCCACGTTCACGCGGCGGGCTACGACCTGAGGACCGATCAGGGATACGAGGAGACGTTTCGCGAGTTCGACGCGATCCTCGGCCTCGAATCGCTCCGCGTCTTCCACGTGAACGACTCGAAGAACGAACGCGGCAGTCACGTCGACCGCCACGAGCATATCGGGAAGGGAAAAATCGGAGTCGAAGCGTTCGCGCGGCTCATGCGCGACTCGCGCTTCGCGGCGGTGCCGAAACTTCTGGAAACACCGAAGGGCACGGACGGCGTGGTGATGGACCGCCGGAATCTCGCGCTGCTCCGCCGTCTGGCGGAGGAGCCTCAGGGGGGATCGGACAAACGTCGTCGCGGCGTGCCGTAGCGCGCGGCGCCGCGGGACCGCCTAGTAGCCTTTGTCCTCTTCTTCCTCTTCCTCGTCCTCTTCCTCGCTGGCCGCGGCTTCCTCGAGTCCCTTCTCTTCCTCGTACTCCAGCATGAAGTACTCGCGGAAGGGATCGACCAGGTCGTTGAACGCCTTGTGAGGACTCGCGACGCCGTACTCGCGGAGTTTCTCGCAAATCTCCCCGATCAGCGCGTCCATCCTCGCGGAGAGGTTGGTCTCGGCGATCAGCCGTTCGACGATGTCCTTGTCCGGGTCGGTCGGGCTCATGGAGTCGCTCCTTTGAGGTGGGTTCGCCCTGCCGTCGGACCGGCCTGGGAGCCGCGCTGATTATACCAAACCCCAAACAAAAGCGCCGGGTCCGCGGTTGCCCGCGGAGCCCGGCGAGATACGGCGGCTACCGGCCGTAGGGGGCCGGCACGGTCACCTACCGCATCGTTTCCTCAACAGGTCGCCGCGGGGTGGGATCGAGCGGCGGCCCAAACCCCAGTCGGAGCAGCATCTGGGGGTAGCCCGCGATTCCGAGTATCTGCCTCAGGCGCGGGCGAAGCGTCGGAACCTCTATCGGTTGATTGAGATACGAGGCCGACACTCCCGCATCCTGGGCGCGAAGGAGCACGCGCGCCAGGGCTTGCCCCGCCACGAGCCAGTGTCGGGGCGTGTCGCCGGCGGTCCAGAGCGTGGACAGGGCCGGCGACCCCTCGGCGAGCGCGCGGTCCGTGGCCGCGCGGCCCTTGCCGAGATCGAACGTCCGGACCACGAGTGAAATGGCCGGAGTTCCAACTACGTCGAGCACCTGGCTTACGCCGAGGGCGGTGCCCGGTATGCCGTCCCGCGTGCGGCTCCGCGCCGGGTGGATCCAGGCGGCGAGTTCGCGGCGGAAGGAGGGATCCCGGAACTGGGTTCGATCTCCCTCCGCGATCAGGGTCGCGATCGCTTCCTTGGTCGGCGGGTCCTGCGAAACGGCAAGGTGTGCACCGGCGACTTCCGATTCCTCCGCCAGGGTGGCGAGGAGGTCGCCGGGTAGCAGCCGCGCCTCGAACGGTAGTCTGTTCGTTCGGCGGCCGAGAATGGCGCGGAAGAGCCGGCGATCGGCGTCCGTGGTCCGATAGACACCGGCCATCTCCACGCGCGCGAGGAAATCGGAATCCTTGGGATCGGGGAGCAACTCCGTCTTGTCGCGGTAGCCGAAGTGGCGAAGCGCGACGCGGAGGAACTCGATCGCCGAGCCGCACGAGGTGACGAGGGCGCGATCGTCGGGATCGACGACCGGGAGCGCCCGGGTGCGATCGGCGAAGACGTCGACATGATCGTCGGCGACGCGGAAGAGCCACGGCTGCGAGTTGTGACTCGACGGTGCGAGGACGGCATAGTGAAGAAGGAAGCGAAGCTTGGACGCGGCCGGCCCGATCGAGGGGAATTCCTCCTCGCGGGCTAGCCAGGGGTTGGCACCCAGCTTCGGTTCGTATGCGTAGGTGGTCTGGGTCATGGCGTTCGCCTCCCGGCGGCATCGCTGATGCCGATGGGGGGCCGTTCGATGCTACAGGGCAAGTGGCGTGCCTTTCGCGACGGCGCCCAATGCAACGCGTTAACTTATTGTTTTCACGTTCGTTGCAACGCCAGGGCCGTCGCCGCCCTGGAGGTGCTCCTGACGGTCCGGGCTGACAGGATGGCGCTTGTGAGCCCGGAATGGCAGGTCGTGGCGCTTGGCTGTCGTGGCGCTTGGCGATCGCGGCGCTTGGCTTGACTTCGCGGCAGCCCAAAGGGACGATGCCCGCCCGTGAACCGTGACGACACAGCGCCACCCACTCCGAAGCCGATGAGCATCGCGCGCGCGGCCGGCATCATCTCCCTCGCGACGTTGTTCAGCCGGATCATGGGCCTCGTGCGGGAGCAGGTTTTCGCCGCGCAGTTCGGCGCCGGATTCGCGGTCGATGCCTTCCAGGTCGCGTTCCGCGTGCCGAATCTCCTCCGCGATCTCTTCGCCGAGGGGGCCATGAGCGCGGCCTTCGTGCCGACCCTGACAAAGGCGCAGCAGGATGGCGGCCCCGAGGCGGCCATGCGGCTCGCCAACCTGGTCATCAACTTCCTCCTCGTCGTCCTCTCCGCGCTCTGCCTGATCGGAATCGTCACGGCGCCATGGATCGTCAGCCTGCTGGCGCCCGGCTTCGGCGACATTCCAGGGAAGCTCGCACTCACCACGCTCATGACCCAGATCATGACGCCGTTCCTGCTCCTGGTGTCGCTGGCGGCGGCGGTGATGGGAGTCTTGAACACGCGGCGGGTCTTCTTCATCCCCGCCGTCGCGCCCGTGCTCTTCAACCTCGGCCTCATCGCTTCTGGATTCGCGATCGCGCCCTTCATGCCTCGCTTCGGTCTCGATCCAATCGTCGGCATGGCGTTCGGCG
>JANOOP010000005.1:0-10273 GCA_031421415.1 Candidatus Eiseniibacteriota bacterium | reverse complement strand
TGCCGCGACTGCCGAAATTTCACGGGCACAGGTCTGGCATTGGATTCGCCACGGAGCCCTTCTCGAGGACGGCCGCCGGGTGACGGCGCCGCTCCTTCTGGAAATCGTCCAGGACGAGATGGGGACCATCGCGAACGAGGTCGGCATTACCCGATACGAGACAGGCTCTTACCGCCGGGCACGGGACCTCTTCGTGCGGCTCTCGACATCCCGGGAGCTGGAGGAATTCCTGACGCTTCCGGCGTACCAGATCGTCACGACCGAAACGGAAGAGGAGCCGTCATGACCGCGTCCCACAGCGCGCCGCAGACGAACGAGCCGCCCCCCGTCCCCGCCGACCGGTGGGCGGGAATCACGCGTCCCTATTCGCCGGAGGACGTGGAGCGGCTGCGCGGTTCGATCCTGATCGAGCACACGCTGGCCGATCGCGGGGCGCGCCGTCTCTGGCACCTGCTCCGGACGACCGACTACGTGAACGCGCTGGGGGCCCTCACGGGGAACCAGGCGGTGCAGCAGGTCCGCGCGGGACTCCAGGCCGTCTACCTGAGCGGCTGGCAGGTCGCGGCCGACGCGAATCTCGCGGGGCAGACCTATCCCGATCAGAGCCTCTATCCGGCCAACAGCGTTCCCCACGTGGTGCGCCGCATCAATCAGGCGTTTCAGCGCGCGGATCAGGTGGAGCACACCGAGCGACTGGAGCGGGTGGGCTCGCCGGCGCGGGATTGGTTCGCGCCGATCGTCGCCGACGCCGAGGCGGGTTTCGGCGGGCCGCTCAACGCCTTCGAGCTCATGAAGGCGATGATCGAGGCGGGCGCGGCGGGCGTTCACTTCGAGGACCAGCTCTCCTCCGAGAAGAAGTGCGGACACCTGGGCGGAAAGGTGCTGCTGCCGACGGGCCAGTTCATCCGCACCCTGGTGGCGGCGCGCCTGGCGGCCGACGTGATGGACGTGCCGACGGTCATCGTGGCGCGGACCGACGCCGACAGCGCCAAGCTGATCACGAGCGACATCGACGAACGCGACAAGCCGTTCCTGACGGGGGAGCGGACGATGGAGGGGTTCTTCCGCATCACGGGCGGAGTCAAGATGGCGATCGCCCGCGGCCTCGCCTACGCCCCGTACGCCGACCTCCTCTGGTGCGAGACCTCCACGCCAGATCTCGCCGAGGCGCGGGAGTTCGCCGAGGGGATCCACGCGAAGTTTCCCGGGAAGATGCTCGCCTACAACTGTTCTCCCTCCTTCAACTGGAAGGCGAAGCTGGACGACGCGACGATCGCGCGGTTCCAGAGCGAGCTGGGCGCCATGGGGTACAAATTCCTCTTCGTCACGCTGGCCGGATTCCACGTGCTGAACCACGGGATGTTCGAGCTGGCGCTCGACTACAAGACGCGCGGCATGGCCGCCTACAGCCGCCTCCAGCAGGCGGAGTTCGCGGCGGAGGCGAACGGCTACACCGCGACGCGGCACCAGCGGGAAGTGGGGACCGGGTACTTCGACCAGGTGATGCAGGTCATCTCGGGCGGGACCGCCTCCACGACGGCGCTGGAGGGTTCCACGGAGAACGCGCAGTTCAAGCGCTAGCCCGGCGCTAGCGGCGCACTCCGAGGCCCTGCGCCGCCAGCGTGGCCGCCTCGGCGCGGAAGGGCTTCATGTCCTTGTGCCCGTTCGGGTGGATCGAATTCGTGAGCAGCACCAGATAGCCGTCGCAGACGGGATCGATCCAGACGGAGACTCCGGTCCACCCGGTGTGCCCGAACGAATCGCTGGAGAAGAGGCGGCCCCTCGGCGCCGAATAGGGGCTCTCGATGTCGAAGCCGAATCCTCGTCTCGCGCCCACGCCCCCGGGCGACTGATTCGTCGTCATGGCTCGGACGGCCGCCTCCGAGAGAATCCTCCGCCCGCCGAAGACGCCTCCCGCCAGGATCATCGCCGCGAAGCGCGCCACTTCCTCTCCGGTGCCGAATACTCCCGCGTGTCCCGCGATTCCGCCGAGCGCTCTGGAGCGCGTGCGCGGATCGTGAACGCGGCCCCTCAGCCAGACGCCGCGAACCCGCTCCGTCGGCGCCACGCGGGAGCGGTCGCGCTCGCGCGTTCCGAATCGCGTGTCGCGGTACCCGAGCGGCTGAAAGATCCGCTCCTCGGCCTGGGCGTCGAGCCGCTTCCCGAAGCGGCGCTCCAGCACCGCCTGGAGCAGGACGTAGCCGACGTCCGAGTAGGTGAACTTCGTGGCCGGCGGGGACATGAGGGGCTCCCGCGCGATGGCCGCGAGGAGCGCCCGCTTGCTCCCCCGGTAGTCCTCCATCGGATTGTCGGGGACGAAGCCGGCGGTGTGCGTGAGCAGGAGATGGAGCTGGATCCGGCCAACCTCGGTGCCGCGCGTCTCCTCGATCCAGCGCTCGATCGGGTCGAGGACGGAGAGTTCGCCCCGCACCCCGGCCTCGACGACGAGGGGTGCGGTGACCAGGACCTTTGTCAGCGAGGCGAGATCGAAGATCGTCGAGAGCGTCATCCGTTCGCGGCGGGGGAGGAGCGCTCGGGAGCCGGCAGACACGCGGTGAACGACGCCGCTCGATCGGCCCACGTACGCCACGGCCCCCGGGACCACCCCCGTGAGGGCCGCCTGGCGGAGCCACTCATCGAGCGGCCCGAAGGCGCCGCCGGTCTGCCGCAACTTCGCGCCTCGTTTGGGGTTCGGCATGCCGCACACGATACGCGCCCGGCCCCCCGGAATTCACCCGAAAGATTTCTCAAATTTTCAGGGACCTACTTTCGCGCCCGGGGTATTGGAGGGGCGTGACCCTCCGACGCGGGTGGTTGCAGACCGGAGTCCTAGTCGCCGCCCTGACGAGGCCCATCCCCGTCAGGGCGGTCGCATCTTCGGCCGAAACGAAGCCAACGAGAATCCGCTACCGTCGACGCATGGCCCTTTCTATTCTCTCCATCCGTGATCCCGCTCCGAGACGCCAACCCATCGGACCGCTTCCCGTTCGTCACCGATCGTCAGCGGCCTCCTCTCTCTCGCGCTGGTCCACAGGCCGCATCCCCGCTGGTACCCTGGAAGCAGACCTGACAACTTGACTGGCCGGTGCTATCTGCCACAATCAACCGCGAAAGGAGCAGGCGCGCCTCGCGCGTCTAACCCAAACAAACCACCATGAATACAACCGTGAAGATCATCCTCGTTTCGCTCGTCGTCATGGGGTCCGTGGGCTATCTGATCCTCTCGGGGGTCAAGCAGACCGGGATGCAATACATGACGGTCACCGAGCTGGCTCAGATGGAGAAGCCCCCCAAGGCGGGCGGCTTCCGCCTGGACGGCATCGTCGCGGCCGGTAGCGTCCAGTATGACCAGAAGACCCCGCGGCTCCGGTTCCGAATGACCGACGGCAAGGAAGCGGTCAACATCGTCTACGAAGGTCTCATGCCGGACGCCTTCGCCGACGGCCGGGACGTCGTCGTGGAGGGGACCTTCGAACACGCCGACCGAACCATTCACGCCACCAAGCTCGTCACCAAGTGCCCGTCGAAGTACGAGTCTGAAGCTCTCGGGGAGGACAAGTCGTGAACGAAATCGGCAGGCTGTCGCTCCTGATCGCGTTTCTCTGCGCGGTCTTCTCGGTCGGCTCGATCGCCTGGGGGCTTCGCACCGGCCGGATCGGACTTCTCCGGGGCGGTCGAAACGCTCTCTGGGCCGTCTGCGGCATGACGGTCCTGGCGACGATCATCCTTGGCCGCGCCCTGGTCGCGCGCGACTTCACCTATCGCTACGTGGCCGAGCACACGAGCCTCGACCTCTCCCCGGCCTTCTCCTTCGCCTCGCTCTGGGCGGGGCAGGAGGGGTCGCTCCTCCTCTGGCTCTTGATTCTGTCGTCCTACGGCGCAGCCTTCCTCTGGCTCTATCGCAAGCGCCTCGATCCGTTCTACGACGCGGTCGCGATGGTCGTGGCGTCGGTCGCCATCTTCTTCACCTACCTCCTCTCCTTCGTCTGCTCGCCGTTTCGGATGCTGGCGAATCCGCCCCTCGACGGGCAGGGGCTGAACCCACTCCTACAAGATCTCGGCATGATGATTCACCCGCCGATCCTTTATATCGGCTACGTCGGCTTCATCATCCCGTTCGCCTTCGGGATCGCGGTCCTCCTCATGAACCGCACCGGCACGCGCTGGATCGAGGAGGTCCGCCGCTGGACGCTCTTCTCCTGGATGTTCCTCGGCTTTGGAGTCCTGCTCGGAGCGCGGTGGGCGTACATCGAGCTCGGCTGGGGGGGCTACTGGGGCTGGGACCCGGTGGAGAACGCCTCGCTGATGCCGTGGCTCGTGGGAACGGCGTTCCTCCACTCGGTCATGATCGAGCAGCGCCGGGGGATGCTGAAGACCTGGAACGTGGCGTTGATCGTGCTGACCTTCGAACTCTCGATTTTCGGGACGTTCCTGACGCGGTCGGGGGTGCTCACCTCCGTCCACTCTTTCGCCGAGTCAGACATCGGGGCGTGGTTCCTGGCCTTCATCATCGGGTCGAGCACGCTGGCGACGGCGCTCATCATCTACCGGAAGGCTCTCTTGGAGTCGGAGAACCGGATGGACGCCATCCTCTCGCGCGAGGGCTCGTTCCTCTTCAACAACGTCCTCTTCGTGGCGCTCACCTTCGCCACCTTCCTCGGCACCACGTTCCCCGTGGTGAGCGAGGCAGTGACCGGCTCGAAGATCTCGGTCTCCGCCCCCTTCTTCAACCGCGTCAACGTCCCGATCGGCCTGGCGCTTTTGCTCCTGACTGGCGCGGGGCCGGTGCTCTCCTGGCGGCGCGCGACCGTGTCGGTCCTTCAGCGGAACTTCATCCTTCCGTCCGTGGCGGGAGTCCTGGCGACCCTCGCCAGCCTTCCGCTCGGCCTCCACGGCGTCTATCCGATCGTGACCGTGTTCGGGTCGGCCTTCGTCATCACGACGGTCGTGATGGAGTTCGCGCGCGGGCTCCAGGCGCGGAAAGACGTCACGGCGGCTCGCGGCGCGATGGCGATCGTGGATCTCATGTCGAAGAACAAGCGGCGCTACGGCGGCTACATCATCCACCTCGGCGTCGTGATGATCTTCATCGGCGTCCTCGGTTCTTCCGTGTTCCAGAAGGAAGCGCACCGGCCGCTCAAGACCGGCGAGACGCTGACGATCGGCGACTACGCGCTGACCCTCAGGGGGACGGAACAGAAGATGGAGCCGGGCGCCGCGAAGACGAGTGCCGTGCTCGACGTTTCCCAGAAGGGGAAGTCGCTCGGACAGTCGCGTCCGTCGAAGGCGATGTACTTCAAGTCGCAGCAGCCGATGACGGAGGTAGCGCTCCACCAGACGCTCGGCGAGGACCTCTACATGATCCTCGGCGGCGTCAACGAGGACGGCACGGTCTCCATCCAGGCCTACATCAATCCGCTCGTCAGCCTCATCTGGATCGGCGGCATCGTCATGGTGCTCGGAACGATCTTCACACTCAGCGACCGGATGCGGCTCCGCCGGGAGGAGCGGGAGGCGGTATGACCTCCGGGCCCCGTCGCGCCGCGTTCGCCGCGCTCCTCGCGATGGCGGCGGTGGCACTCCCGCTTCCGGCGCGGGCCAACGAATCGGCCGCGGGGACCAAGGCCGACCCCGTTCGCGCCATCACCAGCCAGCTCATCTGCCCCTGCTCCTGCGGCGAGGTTCTCAGCGGTTGCACCTGCGAGGTTGGGATTGGGCTGAAGGGCTACGTCGACAAGGAGATCAAAGGCGGGAAGGACAAGGAGGCGATCGAGGCCTCCCTCATCGCGAAGTACGGCGAGGTCATTCTCGGCGCTCCGAAGGCCAAGGGCTTCAATCTCGTCGTCTGGGTCGCCCCGTTCGCGGCCACGATCCTCGGATTCGGGATCGCCACCATGATGCTCACGCGATGGGTGCGCCGCAAGCGCGTCGTCGCCGTCGGACCTGACGGCGCGGCGGGCGCGGGAACTCCCGGGGCGAAGGCCGCGCTCGATCAGCTCCGCGCGCGCGCCGAAGCCGAGCTTCGCGAGATGAAGGAGTAACGCCGCATGATCGTCGCACTCCAGATGCTGCTCATACTTCTCGTCGGCGGGTTCGTGCTGGCGCCCGTGGTCCGGCAGTGGAGCCAGCGGATTCCGCACGAGGCCGACTCGGTCAACCGGCGCCGCTCGATCGACGAGCGGAAGAACCGACACTACCGGCAACTCGTCGATCTCGACTTCGACAAGGATTCAGGGAAGATATCCCCGGAGGATCACGCGCGGATGCGCGAGGAGATCGTATCCGACGTTCTCCTGGTGCTCGCGGAGGAGGAGCGGCTCGGTCTCGCGCCTCCCGCGGCGCCCGGGAGCGACGGCCACGCCGCCCCGGCATCTCCCCACCAGCGCGTCGAGCGGATGATCGAGGAAATGAAGAAGCGGCAGGCCGCTTCATTGGAGGCATCCTCGTGATGAATCGCCACGTCCTCGCGCTCCGCGCGCTCATCGTCGCCGCACTCCTGGCAGCCGGTTCGCTGGCCGGGACCGCGCACGCCCTCGTGATCGAGGGGCGCGTCTTCAAGGGCTTCGACCGCACACCCGCCGCGAACCAGAAGGTGACCCTCCACGTCGTCCGGGGCACCGAGGAAGTGCCCGGCGCGACCAAGACGACCGGCGCGGACGGAAAGGTCCGCTTCGAGAACATCCCCGATGGGAACGGACTCGAGTTCTACATGGCGACCGAGTACGCGGGCGCTTTCTACACGGAGGGCCCGATCCGTCCCGGCCCCGACGGCTCCTACCGGCAGGAACTCAGGGTTTTCGAGGTGGGGAGTGAAATCGACAAGGTCGAGGTCTCGAATCACCACATGATCATCGAGCGGAAGGACGACGGCCTCCACGTCAACGAGATCATGATCGTGGATAACTCGGCGCCGACCGCCTACCTCGGCTCCGGCGCCAGCCACGCGGACAAGGCGGGCATTCGGCTCGGGCTGCCGGCCTCCATCAAGGCGTTCGAACCGGGCATGGGCGCCGAAGAGGGGACCCTCGTGGCGCAGGGGCGCGAGCTGATGAGCCTCCGGCCCGTTCCTCCGGGACAGCGCCCGCTTTCATTCACCTATCACGTGCCGCTTTCCGGCCGGATGGACCTCTCCCACCGCTTCTATTTCCCGACGCGGACCTTCGTCGTCATGATCGACGATCCACGCCTGAAGCTCGAATCGAAGGCCCTCACCTATGCGGGCTCTCGCGAGCAGGGCGGCAAGAAGTACGAGATGTACACCGGCTCCGATATGGAAACGGGGAAGGAAGTCGCGATCCGGGTCATCGGCGCGAGCTTCTGGTCGAACCCCGCCATCTATCCGTGGCTGGCGGTTCCGTTCGTGATCGCCGGCGTCCTGATCTTCGCCCGGCGGATGTCGGTGCGCGCCCCGAGCCCCGCGGCGGCGGGCGGCGCTCCGATTCCCTTCGGGCCTCACGCGGCGTCGGCCGCCATGGCCGAGGCCATTCCTGGCGCCGCGTCGCGGAACGGCGACGACCTGGCGCAGACCTACGCGTTCCTGATCGCGGCGCTGGATCGGGGTCGCGACAAGGGCGAGGTCTCGAACGAAAGCCATGCGCTCGTCCGCGGAAATCTGAAGCGCCGACTCGAACTCATCCTGTCCGACGAGCCGGCCCCGCGCGGGCATTGATCCTCCGCGCCGAAGGGATCCAGAAGCGCTTCGACACACGCATCGTCCTGCGCGACGCGGCGATCGAGATCGGCCCCGGGAGCATCACGCTCCTCCTCGGCCCGAATGGCTCGGGGAAGACGACCCTCGCCAACATTCTGGCGACGCTCCTTCCCCCCGACCGGGGCGCGGTCACCGTGGACGGCGAGCCGATCGCCCGGAAGCGCGGCGCCGCCAGGCGCTCCATCGGCTTCGCCAGCCACCGCCCGCTCCTCTACCTCGGCCTCACGCCGCTCGAGAATCTCTCCTTCTTCGGCGGTCTTGCGGGCGTTCCGTCTCCGGAGCGCCGGGCGATGGAGCTTCTCGAACGGCTTGGGATGGCGCCGTTCGCCCGCGCCCCCGTGGAGCGATTCTCGCGGGGGATGCTGCAGCGGATCGTGCTGGCTCGGGCGCTCCTCACCGATCCGAAGATCCTCATTCTCGACGAGCCGTACACGGGTCTCGACGAGACCGGCGTGGTGGTGGTGAACGAGGTGCTCCGGGACGCCCGCGAGCGGGGCGCCGGGAGCCTGGTGATCACGCACGAACCGGAGCGGGTCCGCTCGCTCGCGACGCGGATCCAACGGATGAATGGCGGCCGCGTGGAAGAGGCCGCGTGAGGACGCTCCTCGCGGTCACGATGAAGGACCTGCGGCTTCACGCGCGCGACGCCCGCTTCCTCGCCACGCTCGCCCTCTTCAGCGCGTCGCTCGTGCTCATTCTCAGCGTGGCCTTCGGACCGATCTTTAACGACCCGGCCCGCGAGGCGAGCGCGACCCTCTGGGCGGCGCTCGTCTTCGCCGGCGTTCTGGGTCTCACGCGCGCCCTCGATCTCGAGTCGGAATCGGGCGGCGGCGACGCGCTCCGGCTGACGGGAGCAGATCCCTACGCGCTCTACCTCGGGAAGACACTCGCGAACCTCATTCTCGTCTCCGCGAACTTCCTCCTCCTCCTCCCGCTCGTGTCGATCTTCTTCGACGTGGGAAGCCTCGTCGTCCTTCCGGGCGTGCTCGGCGTTGCCGCCCTGGGTCTCGTCGGGTATGCTGCGTGGGGAACGCTCTTCGCCGCACTGGCGAAGGGGCTTCGCGCCCGCGAGCTTCTCCTCTCCGTGGTGCTCTTTCCCTCGCTCGTCCCGCTCTGGATCGGCGCCGTGAAGCTGACGAACGCCCTCTGGGGAGACGGATCGATCGATCCGGTCCGCGACTGGATCAAGGTTCTCGCGGTCATGGACGTGCTGGGGTTGGCGATGGCGGCATTCTTGTACGAACTCATTCAGGAGGCGACGGAGTGAACCCGACGATGCCCCGCTGGTGGAACGGACTCGGCATGACGCTCTGGGCCGCGGCCCTGGCGCTCGTCGGGCTATCGTTCTGGCTCGTGACGCGGGCGCCGATCGAGGTACAGATGGGACCGGTGCAAAAGATCGTCTACGTGCACGTGCCGAGCGCCATCGCCACCCTGGTCGCCTTCGGCGTCACGTTCGCGGCGAGCATCGCCTATCTCGCGACGAAGGACTGGCGCTGGGACGGCGTCGCCGCCTCCTCGTGCGAGGTGGGGATGGTCTTCGCGACGGTCGTCATGATCACGGGGCCGCTCTGGGCCCGCTCGGCCTGGAACACCTGGTGGACCTGGGAGCCGCGCCTCACGACATTCCTCATCCTCTGGATCCTCTACGCCGGCTATCACGTGGTGCGGGCCTCGCTGCGCTCGGAGTCGCGGCGCACGATCTCCGCGGTCATGGGGATCGTTTTCTTCGTCAATTTGCCGGTCGTCTGGAAGTCGATCGAGTGGTGGCGCGGATCGCTTCACCCGAAGAACGTGACGATGGAGCCCGAGATGCGCGTGACGCTCCTGGTCGGCACGGCGGCGTGGATGCTGTTCTACGCGGCGGCGCTCTTGCAGCGGATGCGGCTAGAGTGGCGGGCCGAAGCGCTGGCGCTGGCGAACGACGGGGCCCAGGCGGACGACGGGGCCCAGGCGGGCGACGAGGGGAGGGCGCGGGGATGACCTACGCCATCGTCGCCTACATCGTCACGGTCGTGCTCTGGGTCGCCTGGGCGCTGGCGACGGCGTCTCGCGAACGAAAGCTGCGGCGGGAGTAGGAACGGGATGCGCGACCATCTGGACGAACTGGAAATCTCGCCGGAGTTGGTGCGGGAGATGGTCGACGCGGGGGAGCCGTTCGTCCTGCTCGATGTCCGGGAGGACTGGGAGTGGGAACTGGCCCATCTCGACGGAGCGCTCCACATTCCGATGGGCGAGCTGGAGTCGAGGATCGACTCGCTCGATCCCAACGCCGAGATCGTGATCTACTGCCATCACGGGCAGCGGAGCATCGACGCCTGTCTCATCCTCTGGAACGCCGGCTACCGCAAGGTGCGGAATCTGACCGGCGGCATCAGCGCGTGGTCGGAGCTCATCGACCCGTCCGTTCCGCGCTACTGATCCGTTCCCCGCTACCGATCCGTCCCGGCAGCCCCGCCTATCCGCGCTACAGATGCACGTAGTTCGGTCCGCCGCCCCCCTCGGGCGGGACCCACGTGATGATCTGGTAGGGGTCGGCGATATCGCAGATCTTGCAGTGAA
>JANOOP010000004.1:0-3612 GCA_031421415.1 Candidatus Eiseniibacteriota bacterium | reverse complement strand
TGAACCGGGCCGATCGCGTCGTCGTGAATTTCGACGTCTACCGGAACTTGCCGCTCAATGCCTGCTTCTACTATCACCTGAATTATCGGTCGAAGAACATAGGGGCCGCCGACTGGGGCGCCTGGACCGATCCGACGCGGCTCCTCTACTACGGCGCCACGAAGGATTGGGCGCGGCAGAAGATCGTCCTCCCCGGCGCCGCCGGCAAGGATTCGGTCATGGTGCAGCTCGCCATCACCGACTTCGGGCAGATCTACTGCGAGGGGAGTCAGTCGGCCAACGGCGTCTACACGTTCTTCGACAACGTGGCCATCGGCGTGACCGGGACGTCTCCACCCATCATCATTCAGCGCGACCTCGATCTCTTTCAGGACACCTTCGAGACGACGGCGTTCTTCAAGGACGACAACATCAATGGCGCGCTCGGCGACAGCGCCGTGGTGCAGGTCACGTCGCCGCGCGGATACAAGAACGGCTTCCTCCACTATCGCGTGAGCGGGGGGTCGTTCCTGTCGGTCCCCCTCGTCGTCGCCGCGCCGGCGCTCCCGACGATTCGCTACGCGGACGTCGCGCCGGGGAACTACCCGTCGAACACCTTTGTCGAGTACTACTTCTCGGTGACCGACAGTCTGAACACGACCGCCACGCTTCCGGCGGACGCGATCGGCGGTAACCAGTACTTCTCGGTTTCGGTTCTGCCGCTGAAGACCACCACGAATCCGGCACTGGCCTGTTTCGACAGCCTGGCGTCGATTCTCTTCGTGAACAACTTCGCGGGCCGCGAGCCGAAGCCGTACTTCGCGGAGGCGTTGAAGGGCCTCGGCTACAAGTTCGACCAGTGGGACGTGAACGGACCCACCAGTCTCATCGGAAACACGCCGGCGGGCTCGACGCCGGGCGGCCTCTACGACTGGCCACCCACCCCCGTCGACAATCTGCTTCAATACAAGGTGATCATCTGGCACTCGGGGAACTTGAGCGCCACGCCTCTCCGCCGGGAAGACCAGGCGATGATCCAATCGTGGGTTCAGCAGCCCGGCGCGGGCCGGAATCTCTGGATCAGCGGCGACGACGTCGCGGCCGCGCTCTGGGCGGGGGACGACTTCAATTCCTTCTTGTCGTTCACCTGCGGCGTCCGCTACATCCGCGACCTGTGGGAGGGCTTCCCTCAGGATACGCTCCATCCGGTGGTCCAGGGATTCTCCGGCTCGCCGACGGCGGGCCGCTACATGCACGCGAACGCCGATTGCCCGCTGGTGGACGACTTCGACATGATCGCCAGTTCCAACTCGGCGATTCTGAACGGGCGGGCCGGCCTCTACCTCAAGTGGCCGAACAATCTCGGCGCCGCCACGCGCTATGCCACGAAGTACTTCTCCTTCGGGCCGGACAGCGCGCGCGTCGTCTTCATGGGATTCTCGTTCAACAACATCGAGGAGGGCGGGGAGCGGCTGCAACTGACGTCCGGAACAATCCAGGACTACTTCAAGGTGAATCCTTGCTACTTCGCCACCGGCATCGAAGAAGACCCGGTGAGCGCCTCGCCGGCGGCGCCGAATCGGCTTTTCCAGAACGCGCCCAACCCGTTCAACCCGGAGACCGCCATCCGCTATTCCGTCGGCTCGCCCGGCGCGGTCACCATCCGCATCTTCAACGCTTCCGGCGCGCTGGTCCGCTCCCTGGTGGACCGCCCGCACGCCGCCGGCGCGTACACCGTCCGCTGGAACGGCACCGACGACCACGGCCGGCGCCTGGGGAGCGGAGTCTACTTCTATGAGATCCAGACAGCCGGAGGATTCCGCGACGCGCGGAAACTCGTGCTGTTGAAGTAGCGCTACTCCAGCGTTACGTCGACGTCGACGTCGCCCATGTTGATGTCTACCTGCACAGCGTGGGGAACTTCCGCTGACGGCCCCGGCGTCGGTCGATGCCGGAGAGAAGCTTCGGTAGGAGAACCGCACATGACACTCGAACTGACCAGTCTCGTGTTCGAAGACGATGGCTTGGCCGCCGACAGAACCACGCTTCGGGAAGGTGTGCCGACGGATGCGGCCGTCGAAGGCATGAGGGCCATGAGGGGGCACCTCCTCCCGAATGGGCAACTCGTGGGGAAGTACCAGAGATAGGCCGGGGGATGGTCGTCTTGAGGTGCCCGTGAGGCCCTTTGAGCGCTTCGGACTCGAGCACGGTGTTACGCTGGCGCTCCTTGTGGCCGCCGCACTTCTGCTCACCAAGGTCGCGCGACGGAGCCGCAGGGAAGTGGGGGTGGTTCACGCCGCGATTCGATTCCCCCTCGCGGTACTTCTCGTGGGCGGCCTCGGATTCGCCCTCTCGAACGCGCTCCCCCTACGGGGTCTCGATTGGCTCGATATTCTCCCCCTCGATCTCTGCGATTTGGCGGTAGTGGTGGCCGTCTGGGCGCTTCTCAGCGGCAGCCACCTCCCCTGCGAGCTGCTCTACTTCTGGGGTCTATCCGGAACGCTCATCGCGATGTTGACCCCCGATGTGGACCGCGGCTTTCCAGATTCGCGCTGCCTCTCGTTCTTCGCGCTCCACGGCGCGGTCGCGATCGCGGCGGTAGTGATGGCGTTCGGTGCCGGTGTCCGTCCGCGGCCCGGCGCGAATCTCCGCGCCTTCTGGATCACGAACGCCTATGCGCTACTGGCCGGTCTCATCGACGCCACGACCGGCAAGAACTACCTCTACCTCCGCAGCAAGCCCTCTCAGCCGACGATCCTGGACGTCATGGGACCGTGGCCCTGGTACATCCTGGCGGCTGACGCGCTCGCATTCGTGCTGTTCTGGGTGCTCATGGCGCCCTTCCGGGATCGACTG
Source organism: Candidatus Eiseniibacteriota bacterium (assembly GCA_031421415.1). Classification (GTDB taxonomy): domain Bacteria; phylum Eisenbacteria; class RBG-16-71-46; order SZUA-252; family SZUA-252; genus SZUA-252. The sequence goes on along the minus strand of JANOOP010000004.1, from coordinate 777 downwards.
CCTTCCCGAGACGCGTAGTGCCGCGGCACGATGGCGCCCTCGTCGGAATCCCGAGCGTCAGCGAATACCAGTCGGCGACGTCGGCCGGCTCGTGGAGGTCCTCCCAGGCGGCTTCCACCGTGACCGCGGCGCCGCCTGAGAGCGCCCGATAGGAGGAGCCGTCGGGGCCGTCGGCCTCGGCGTCGAGCGTCCAACCGCCCGAGGCGAAACGGGCGCGGAGCCATTCATGGGGGATCGTGTCTTCGTCCACCATCTCGAACGGCGCTGAGATCCTGACGACATATCCGGGAATCGAGTCGCCGTCGGCGGGATCGGCGAACTTGCCGAAGCGGACTTCCACGGGCGGCTCGAAGCGTTCGCTCAGGACCGCGCGGAGGGAATCGGCGAGCGCGGACGCGGTCGAGGCGTCGAGCGTCGGCCCGTCATTCCGCGGCGCGCCGCAACCGAGGAGAAGCACCGCCAGCGCGGCGCCGCCGAGAGAGCCGAGGGATGCACGCATCGTCGCTCGAATCGCGCCCAGCGCGACTACGAGTGAATCACCCGCCCACCGACAGCCAGCGCGGCTTCCTTCACCGCTTCGGCGAGCGTCGGGTGGGCGTGGCAGGCGCGCGCCAGGTCTTCGGCGCTCGCCCCGAATTCGATTGCGACCGCGGCCTCGGCGATGAGGTCGCCGGCACGCGGTCCCAGGATGTGGACGCCGAGAATTCGGTCGGTTTTCTCGTCGGCCAGGATCTTCACGCGACCTACGGTGTCGCCGAGCGCTTTGGCGCGACCGTT
>JANOOP010000003.1:0-5227 GCA_031421415.1 Candidatus Eiseniibacteriota bacterium | reverse complement strand
GGAGCCGATCGCAATGGCGCAGGCGTGCCCTTCCCCGAGTAGCACCCCGAGCGCCGCGCGAAGCCGCGCCCCGAGCGATCCCGATGCCTGCGGCCGGATCGCGACGGCGTGCCGCGCGGCGAGGTCGCGGAGTGCGTCGTCCGGCTCTCCATCCAGGAAGAGCGTCATCGCGACGTCGCGGCATCGGGAGAAGCGCTCCAGCGTGTCGTGGAGGCAGGCCCGGGCCACCTCGGCCGCTTCCTCTGGCGTGAGGGGCGGCGAGAGGCGCGTCTTCACCTGCCCGGGAACCGGCGCCTTCGCGAAGAGCGCGACGGCCGCCGTGGGCGCGCCGTTCACGAGGCCTTCCGCTTTCGCGGACGCGGCGCGGCGGTGACGGCGGGAAGACCGGCGATCGCGGGGAGCGGCCCGCCCGTGCGGCGCAGGTGGAAGAGGATCTGCTGCAGGTATCCCCGCGACGGCCCCAGCGTTCTGGACCAGCGCTCCAGGTCCTCGTCGCTCGCCGAGCGGCGCGACGTCAGCTCCAGCGTGGCGCGCCGGATCCAGCGGTCCACGGGGTAGGTGTCGAGCCGATCGAGGCCGAAGAGAAGGACGCAATCGGCGATCTTGGGGCCGACGCCGGGAAGCTCTTGCAGCCGAGCGCGGGCCTCCTCGATCGGGGCGCGGCGGAGCGCGTCCCAATCCCACGGCTCGCGCGCAAGCCGCCTCGCCGCGCCCAGCACGTACGGGGCGCGAAACCCGATTCCCAGGGTGCGGAGTTCGCGCTCCCGCACGCGCGCCAAACGTTCCGGAGCCGGGAAGGCGCGCCGCTCGCTCCCCGGAATCGGCTCGCCCCAGCGCTCGGCCATCCCCTCCACGCCTCCCGCGATCTTCCGGACATTCGACGCGGCGGAGCAGATGAACGAGACGAGCGTCTCCCACGGCTCCTGGCGGAGCAGGCGCATGCCGAGGAGCCCGGTGAATCCGGGGATGTCGCGGAGCGCCGCGGCATGGGCCAGGTGCGATTCGGGGTTCTCGTCGAGGCGGAAGTAGCGGCGAAGCGGTTCGGGACCGGGATCGCGCCCGAAAACCTCCAGGTCGAGCGACGTGCCGCGCGCGGCGGCGCGGATCTCGGCGCCCCCCACGACACCGCTCCAGACGCCGGCCGCACCCTCGGGCCGCCAGCGGAACGCCTGCCCACACGAGAGGGTGAGCGGGAGATCGAGGGGTCCTTCCACGGGGAGCGAACGCCGGCGCGGCTTCATGGGACGAGCGTCGCGGCGCGCGCGGGGGCGCGTCAAGAACTTCGCGCCCACCTCCGGCGCCCACCTCCGGCGCCCGCCTCCGGCGTTGACCCCCTCTTCGACCGCGTGGGAAACTGGCGGTCAGCCCATGCTCAACTATACGCATTCATCGTGGTCGCGCACGCGACGCTTCGCCGCCGTCCTGGGGGCGGTGGTGGCGCTTGCCATGCCCTCGGCTGCCGCCCTACACCGGGCCGAGGCCGCGGATCCGGCGCAGGAGCATTCCAGGACCACCGCCGGCCATGCCAGCGTCCAGCTGGTTCGCTTCCTCGACGAGGTCTCCGAGACCGATCGCGCCCGCTTCGGTCCGCTTCACGACATTCGTCTCCGGCTCGAGCCGGGGTTCGTCGTGCTGGTCCGGCGCGAGGGCGATTTCGCGGCGATTCTCCCGATCGAGACGCGCGAGGGCGCGCGCGACTCGCTTCAGTACTTCTGGTACCTGGAACGGGCCCCGCTCCTCTGGATCATCCCGCGCGGGCGCGACCGCGGGGTCCGCACGGTCACGGACGGCGGAGACATCCGCTTCGATTCCTTCACGCTTCGCTGGGGGAAGGGAGGAGACCGCGGCTGGCTCTACTTCCCCGACATTCCCGAGAACCGCGGAGTGCGCGTCTCGGTGGTGAGCGGTACTTCGGTCGACCGGGTCGACCCGCGCGAGACGCGCTACTGGGTCGAACTGGGCGCCACCGGCGCGGGAGGGTTCTAGTGGCCGCCTCCCTGGTGGGCGCGGTGGGGGAATGGCTGAGGAGCCTCTTCCTGAACAACATCGGCCTCAAGCTCGCCTCGTTCTTCCTGGCGCTCCTCCTCTACGCCCACGTCGTGACGGAGCAGCAGCGCGAATCGGTCTTGCGCGTATCGGTCGGCCTCTCGGGGCTGGCCGACACGCTCGCCATCCGCGGCACGCCCCCGGGGCACGTCGACGTGACCGTACGTGGGAAATGGAAGGACCTGATCCGCCTCGGGCTCTCGAATCCGCTCCTCTCCCTCGATCTGGCGGGGATCGGTCCCGGTCCCTACATCGAGGCGATCACCGCGGAGAAGGTGGCCGAGCGGGCCTTCCCGCCCGAACTGGCCAAATTGGTGGAGGTGACCGCCATCGGCGATCCCGGCGAGGTGGCATTCGCCATCGAGCCGAAGGCGGAAAAGTGGGTGGCCGTCCGGGCCCGCCTGGCGGGAGAGCTGGCTCCCGGATGGCGGCTCGTGGCCGCGCCGGAGGTGAAGCCGGAGTCGGTGTTGGTGACCGGCCCCCGCTCCGCCGTCGACGCGGCGGACACGTTGAACACGCTTCCGGTTGACATCACGGAGGAACGCGAGAAAATCCAGCGCGAAGTCTCCGTGGACACCGGGACGGCGCCATTGATTCCCGAACCGCGGCGAATCGTCGTCACGCTCCGCCTCGCGCGCGCCGCACCAGACAGCGTCGCGGCGGGACCCTGAGCGCGGCGCCAAGAACAGCGATTGGAGGAGACCGAAACGAGATGAAGCGAACGACCGATGCCACATCCAGCGGTGCTGTTGCCGAAGCTCCCGGTGCGTCGAGCGAAGGGCTGGCCCGCCCGTTCCACGGCCTATCCGCCGTACCCACGAAGATCTTCTTCACGAAGGGCGTGGGGACACACCGCGATCAACTCCGGTCGTTCGAGCTGGCGCTCCGCGACGCGGGAATCGAGCGCCTGAACCTGGTGCACGTCTCGAGCATCTTTCCGCCGCACTGCAAGATCATCGGGAAGGACGAGGGCGTGAAGCTGATCGCCCCCGGCAGCATCGCGTTCTGCGTGATGGCCCGACAGGCGTCGAACGAGCGCGCGCGTCTCATCGCCTCCTCCATCGGCTGCGCCATCCCGGCCGACAAGAGCCAGTACGGCTATCTGAGCGAGCACCACGCCTACGGGGAGACCGACGAGTTCGCCGGCGACTTCGCCGAGGACATGGCGGCCTCCATGCTCGCCACGACGCTCGGACTGGAGTTCGACGAGAACGCGGCATGGGACGAGAAGGAGCAGGTCTTCAAGATGGCGAGCGAGATCGTTCGCACGTTCAACGTCACCCAGTCGGCGGTCTGCTCGGGCAAGGGCTGGACGACGGTCGTCGCCTCCGGCGTCCTCATCTTCTGAGGAATCGCCGGCGCGGGAACTCTGGAGGGACGCGCCAGCGTTACGCGGGCCGCGAGTTCCTTCCCTCCGCCCCCTTGTCATGAGGATTCTCTACCACCACCGAACGAGATCTCGGGACGGGCAGCGCGTACACATCGACGGCCTGATCGGGGCGCTTCGGCGCGCCGGGCACGACGTGGAAATCGTCGGCCCTCCCCCGAAGCGGGAGCCGGAAGGGGGAGAACCGACGTCGGGGCCGCCCCGCCGGTCGTTCGTCCGTGAGCTGACGGAACTCGCCTACAACGCGGTCGAATACGTCCAGTTGATGCGGGCGGCAGCGCGCTTCCGTCCCGACGCGCTCTACTCGAGGCACGCGCTCTTCGTCCTCGCTCCCGGCTGGGTTGCCCGCCGCCTCCGCCTCCCGCTCGTCGTCGAGGTGAACGCACCGTTCACGCGAGAACGGTCTCGGCACGGGGGGCTGGTCCTCTCCGGTCTCGCCATGCGTTTGGAAAACTCGGCCTTGAATGGGGCGGGCCGCGTCATCGTGGTCACCCATGTGATGGCGGAGATGCTCGCGGCCCAGGGGGTGGACGCACGGCGGATCGAGGTCCACTGGAACGGCCTGGAACCGGACGCGCTCAGACCTCCGGCCGAGCCCGAGGTCCTGCGCCGCGATCTGGGTCTCGAAGGACGGAACGTTCTGGGTTTCGTGGGGTACGTACGAGACTGGAACCGGCTGGATCGGACGTTTCCGTTTCTCGTCCGCCGTCCAAACGCCGTTCTCGCGCTCGTGGGGGACGGCCCGGACCGCCCCCGCCTCTCGAGGGAGGCGGAGCGTCTGGGGATCGCGGATCGCGTCCGGTTCCTGGGGACGGTCCCACGGGAGAAGGTCATGGCCCACGTAGCGCTGTTCGACGTGGCGCTGCTTCCGGAAACGCCGGCGTACACGTCGCCCTTGAAGCTGCTCGATTACCTGGTGTCCGGACGCGCGATCCTGGCGCCGGATCGGCCCAACATCAGAGAGGTCATCATTCATGACGAGAACGGGTATCTTTTCGACCCGCAACGAACGGGGGATTTCGATGCGAAACTGGAAGCCTTGCTGGAGTCCGAACCACTTCGCCGGCGCCTCGGCGCGGCCGCCCGCGCCACGATCGACCGGTTCGGACTCACGTGGGACCACAACGCCGAGCGCGCGGTCGCCGCGTTTTCGACGCTGCGCGGGTGAGTTCGCGGTGACGGCACGTCTGGCAATCGCCGGTGCGCTGTCGCTCGCCGTCCTCGTCGCGTCCGCTCCGGTATTCGCGGAGGAAACTCCCGCCGATTCCGCGGCCGTGACGGTGGAAAAGGTGGAGAAGGTGGAGGAAGTCGAAAAGGCGGAGAACAAGGCCGCCGTGAAAACCGAGAAGGCCGCGAAGGTCAAGAAATCCAAGAAGTCCGATGCGAAACTGAAAGGGGCGAGCGTGACCGAGAAGGCCATGGCGGTGAGCACCATGCCGGTGAAGCCGCAGGTGGAGCCGCAACACGTGCAGGTGCAGCACATCCTCATCGCGTTCGCCGGTTCGGGCACGCGGGCCTCGCGGTCCATGGAAGATGCGAAGAAGCTGGCGTATGAAATTCTGGCGCGCGCGCGGAAGGGCGAGGACTACGACGCGCTCGTGAAGCAATACACCGATGACTCGCCCCCGGGAATCTACGGAATGTCGGGGCTCGGTGTGGCGAAGGGAGCGGGCGAATACGCGCGCGATACGATGGTCCCCGCCTTCGGGAACGTCGGCTTCGCGATCAGCCCGGGGAACATCGGCATCGCGGATTACGATCCGCAGACGAGCCGCTTCGGCTGGCACATCATCA
>JANOOP010000002.1:0-1712 GCA_031421415.1 Candidatus Eiseniibacteriota bacterium | reverse complement strand
ATCGATCCGAGTACGCGAAATCTCAGCCCGAAGGACGTCGTCTCCCGTTCGGTCAGCGGCAAGGCCAGGACGAGTTCTCCGTCCCGGCGGACCAGGATGACCGACATCTTCTGGGCGCCGCCGAAGTGCTCCCACCAGAGGCGGAGCCACTCGTGCCGGAGAAAGGGGATATCGTGCCCCGAGCGGACGAGGAGTCGGTTCCACTCCTCTTCCAGACCGAGGAAGGACTCCTCGTCGCGGATCTCCTCGACGACGTACCGGCTCACGTAGCCCACCCCCGCAGCGCCGCGAACGATCGCGCGGCCCGGTGAAGTCCGACGTAGGCCCGCGGAGGCAGGTGGGGAAGCACGCGAGAGACGCGTTGGTCGAGGAGCATCGCGAACTGCGGGCTCTCGAGGTCGATGTAGCGCGGAATGTTCTCGAACCACCGGGCGCTGTTCCGGGCCGCGCGCTGCGGCAGGCGGAGCGCGGCCTTCCGCTCGCGTTCATAGGCCCTGAGTGCCGGGGCGAGCGCGGCATGCTCGTGCAACTTCGCGGCAAGGCAGATGGCGTCTTCCATCGCCAGCCTTGTCCCCGAACCGATCGTGAAATGCGCGGTATGGGCAGCGTCCCCCATCAGGACCATCTTCCCGTGGCGCCACGTCGCGTTGGTCAGGGTCTGGAACCGAAGCCAGGGCAGCGCGTCGGTGCGGCGCGATTGGCAGAGCAGAGGGTGGCCGTCGAGGTGGCGCTCGAAGATGCGCCCCAGCAGCGCAAGGCTCTCCGCGGCTCCGATCACCTCGAAGCCGAGCCCGGCCCACGTCTGGGGAGAGCACTCCACGACGCAGGTGCTAGTCTCGCCGTCGAATCCGTATCCGTGAAACCAGATCCATCCGGCATCCGTCTGGACGAAGGGAAAGGTGAAATTCTCGAACACCTTGCTCGTGCCGAGCCAGATGAACTTGTTCCGGCCCTGCCTCACGTTGGGCTTGAAGGCCCCGGCATGCAGCTGCCGAAGCCGGCTGTGGACGCCGTCGCAGGCGACGGTCAGATCGGCGTCGGGGAGTTGCGAACGATTCTCGATGTCGGATCCGAGGTGGAGCTTCACGCCGAGTTCGCTCGCCCGCCGCGTGAGAATCGCCAGCAGTCGCCGCCGGCTGATGCTGTAACCGTGTCCCCCGAGATCGACCGTCTCCTTGCCCTGGACGCGCACGATCTGATTTTCCCAGCGGAATGAATTCTCCCGGATGGCGCGAGCGGACTCGGGGTCGGCTTCCGCGAGCTGTGTGAGGAGATCGTCCCAGTAGACCACCCCCCAGCCATAGGTCTGCCCGGAAGGTTCGCGCTCGAAGAGGGTGACTTCGTGGTCCCTGTTTCGCCGTTTCATGAGGATGGCGAAGTAGAGGCCCGCGGGCCCGCCGCCGACGCAGGCGACCCTCAACGGACTTCCCCGCTGCCGGCCGGCAGGGACGCCGGAGGGGGAAATACCCCAGTGAACTGGGGGGGAATAACCCCAGGGAGGGCCTGGATGAATACCGATGTTGCCTCGGGGCCGCGCAGGGAAGCTCCCATTCGCGAAAGAGTTGGCTCGATCTTGGAGAGAAAGGTGGATGGCTCGCGGGGGGAGTTATTGCAGGGATCGGGCCAAGCGGGTCTTACGCGGTCACTTCCCTCAGCAGGGTGCCAAGATCGAACGGATCGCGGGCAGGCGCACGTGTCCGATGTCGACGCGC
>JANOOP010000001.1:0-1665 GCA_031421415.1 Candidatus Eiseniibacteriota bacterium | reverse complement strand
CAAGAGCCGCTTCGCGTGTCATCCGGTAGAGCGACTCCACCACCGTGTCCTGGTACGCGGGATTCCACTTCTGGTCGCTGGCGATGTTCGGCTGAATCAGGGCAACTCGCCCAATCGGCGCGACCGCCGCCCCCGCCACGGCGGCGGCACGATCGGCGGCGCGCAGCCGCGACGCTCCCCAGAGCGGTGGCAACGCCAACACGGCCAGCCCCAGCGCCAGCCGAAGCGCCCCCTCCACGAACCGTCGCGCGAAGAACTTCACCAGCGCCGCCGCCACGAACGCATTCACCGCCACGATCCAGAGCGAGAGTCCCTGCGTCCCGACGACCGATGCCCACTGGACCCAAACCGGCTGCCCCGCCAGCACCGACCCGAGATTCCCCCAGGGACAACCGAGTTCCCCGGTGGACTTCAGCCACTCGGACGCGCTCCACGCCACCGGCGCGACCAGAAACACGGAGATCCCCAACCGCCGCCGAACGACGCGCACGATCCACCCAAAAAGCGCGACGTAGAGCCCGAGGTAGAGCGCCAGGAACAACAGCGCCGGCCAGATCAGCCACGGCTGCGTCATGGCATGCGTGGGAAGGCGGGTGATCCACTGGAAGACGAAGAACGCAGTCACGATCCCGGTGAGCCAGGGCGCCCATCGAGAGACGCGCGCGGCGGGCCCATGCTCTCCCGGCCCGGGCGATCCATCGCGGATCACGAGTAGCAGCGGGACGAGCCCGACAAAGACGAGCGGCCAGGCGCCGGTGGTCGGGAAGGAAAGACTAATCAATATCCCGGAGGCGGCCGCTAGGACGAGCCCGCGAACGGGACTAATCGAGGCGGACCTCCCGACGCGCTTCGGCCGACCGGTAGATCGCGTCGATGACCTTCATCAGGGCCACTCCCTCCTCGGGCGTGACGATCGGCTTCTCACCGAGGGTGACGCAGCGGATGAAGTGATCCATCTCCGCCTCGTACGACGCCTTGTAGACGTTCTTGGTGTCGAGCGCGGGCGTGACGTTGAGGAGGTTGCCGTTCAGCTCCTTGTGGATCCGGAAGGGATTCAGGAGCGCGGCGCCGTGCGTGCCGAAGAGATTCAGGTACGGAAAGTTCTTCTCCAGCAGGAGCGCCCAGGAGACTTCCAGCGAGAGCGACGCCCCGTTCTCGAAGACCAGCAGCGCGGCCAGCGTGTCTTCCACGTCCTGGCGCGGATCGTTCGCGTACTTGGTGGCGGTGACCGAGACGACGGTGGGATTCCCCAGGAGCCAGAACGCGAGGTCGAGCATCTGGGTGCCGAGGTCCATCAGCACGCCGCCGCCGGCGCTCCGCTTGTTCTGATACCACGAGGGCCCGCGGCGATCGCTTCGCCGCCGGAGCCATCCGGTCTTGGCGTAAAAGATCTGCCCGAATTCCTTCCGCTCCATGTAGCTCCGCAGCACCTGCACGTCGCTTCGGAAGCGGTTGTTCATGGCGTAGAAGAGGATCTTCCCCGACTTCTTGGCGGCGTCCGCCATCTGGATCGCCTCGGCGGCGTTTCGCGCAGGCGGCTTCTCGCAGAGGACGTGCTTGCCGTAGCCCAGCGCGGCGATCGTCATGGGGGCGTGGAGGTGATTCGGCGTGGCGACGATGACCGCGTCGATGTCGTCGGCGCGGAGGAGCGCTTCCCAGTCGTCC